>QHPY01000091.1 GCA_003219215.1 Verrucomicrobiota bacterium
GCATTAACGCTGCTGTTTAAAGCACATCCGCGAGGGTATCGCGGAGCGCAGTCAAACAAACAAGAGATAAAGAAAGCAATAGCATGTTAAACGCCATCAACAAACGCCGCGGGGGTTTCACCCTCGTGGAAATCATGATCGTGGTTGCGATCATCGCGTTACTCGCGGCGATCGCGGTTCCGGGGTTCCTCCGGGCGCGCAAACGCTCGCAAGCCAGCCGCATTCTGAACGATCTGCGTATGATCGACTCAGCGTGCGACCAGTACGCGATCGAAACGAACCGGAAGACCGGCGATGTGGTCAAGGTCGCCGATTGGACGAACTACTTGAAAAAGGGTTCGCTCCTTTACAACAACGGCAAGAGCCTTCTGGGTACCGCTTATGGTGACCAGACGGTGGACACCATCCCGCAGGTGCCAGGCTCGGACCTCGCCGTGTTGTCCGACGTAGCGAGCACCGGTTTCTGGTCGCCTTACGGTCCGTAAACACAGCTTTGCTGTCATGACGGGAGCGTCCTTTTCAAACGGAAGGGACGCTCCCGCCTCTTCCTGAAGCCGCGAATGCGTGCCTCAACCCCACCCGCTACGTTCAACGACTTCCGACGCGAGAGCAGTCACGTCCGCGGCGGTCAGCTAAGCGTTTCGATGGCTCCTGTAGCGCGAGCCTTTAGAACCGACTGGTTCCGCTGTCTCTTGATCGCAGTGATCGGGATTCTTGTTCATTCGCCTGCCTTACAGGGCCAGCGAATCTGGGACGATCACTATCTGTTAAATGAAAATCCGTTTATTAAAAGTCCGACCCTAATTTTAGAAACGTTTCGCCACTATCTCTTTCTGGATTCTTTCTCGGCCCATTATCGACCGGTCCAGAATCTCTCTTTCATGTTCGACTACTTTTTCTGGAACACGGATGAGTTGGGATTCCATCTAACTAATGTCCTTCTTCACGTTGGGAGCGCGATTCTGCTCTATTTTCTTCTTGGCCACGTGATCGCCTCCTTATTTTTTGGGCGTCTTCCGGTCGTCATGCGGGATCGTGCCCGCACACGCTTAACATGGATTTCTAATACTGCTTTTCTAATTTCTCTTGTCTGGGGCGTGCATCCGGTGCACAGCGGCGCAGTTGATTACATTTCCGGCCGCGCCGATAGCCTTGCATTTTTCTTTGCTGCCGCTGGCTGGCTGCTCTTTATCCACGCCCAACGCTTCTCTGGCCGAGTTATTCGAATTTCACTTTATGTTTCAGCCGCGGCCAGCGCGATGCTGGCCCTGCTCTCTCGCGAAATCGCCTGCATCTGGATCTTTCTCTTTATCGTGCATTTGTTTTGGATTGAGAAAAGCATTCCGCTTCGTGTCCGGCTCGCCGCCGTTTGTTGTTGTCTTGTGTTGTTCGGATTTTACGCCGGTCTTCGTCGGCTGCCGGAACAACGGCCGAGTTTGCCGCCGCAAGCGGGGTGGTCAGCGCCGGTTCGCAGCATGTTGATGGCACGCGCTCTGGGTGATTACGCCCGCCTGATGGTCTTTCCAGCGAACTTGCACATGGAGCGGTCCGTTTTCGAACCGATGATGTGGCGCAGCAATTCCGACTGGAGAAAAACCATCGGTTTGGAATACTTGTCGATCTCGGGTTTGTCTCTGCTCGCGGTCTTTTTCCTTGGGGTGATCAAGAAAGGACGCGGAAAAGCGTTGCGCCTTTTTGGCGCGAGCTGGTTCCTCGCTGCGTTTTTGCCGATCTCAAATATTGTGCAGCTTAACGCCACGGTGGCGGAGCATTGGCTGTATTTGCCAAGCGTCGGTTTGCTGATTTTTCTCGCTGGCTGCGCGTTTGAGTTGCCGCTGCGTCACCACCGGACGGCGACGGCCATTGTTCTACTCGCAGTGACTGCGCTAGGCGTCCGCAGTTTTGTTCGCAGCGGCGATTGGGCGACCGAAGAGACATTTTACAAGAGAACGCTCGCTGCCGGCGCTACCAGCGGCAGAGTCGCGGCGAATCTTGCTCAAATCTACGTTCGACGCGGCGATTATACCGCGGCAGAAAAAATCTTGCGGCATCTTATGGACACGAGTCCGGATTACCCGACCGGCCGCAACACTTTCGCTGCATTGCTGTCGCTCCAAGGAAAAAAGGCGGAGGCAGAAGCACTGTTGGCTGCCACTGTTAAAATGGCTGCGCAAACCCGTCGAGACTATCCACGAACTTGGTGGGCAGCGCTGACCTTGGCTCAATTCCGGCATGAAGCGAAAGACGATCAAGCGGCATTGGCGATCCTCAAAGATGCTCGCCAGGCATATCCAAACGTTTGGGATCTAATCAAGCTCGAAGCCGAATTGCGTCGCCTAACACAGGGCCCGACCGCCGCTCTTCCCCTCGTTCAAAGGTTCGCCCGCGAAAATTGGTGGCATTGCGGTGCGGCGCTCGCGCTTGGCCGCTTATACGCTCAGAAGGATGACGCTGGTCGGGCCGAGGCCGAGCTGCGTCGCGCCAGTCGATTGGATGTCCATAATACGGAAGCGTTGCACCTGATCGTAATTATGCGACTGAATCAAAACCGGGTGGACGACGCGTGTGAGATTCAGCGGAGTGCGATCGCGCGCCAGCCAGACCAACCGAGCCAGTACATTTTGCTCTCCAATATTCTTGAAAAGATGGGACGCACGGATGACGCGCGCGCCGCACTCGCGAAGGTTTCGCGTCTACGTGCGCTTGCGGAAACCTCGTCCGGTCAATCGCTTTGATTCGTGCCATGCGTTCTCCGTGAACGCATATTAGAAGTGTTTGGCGTCGCGGCGCCGGAGTGCACGTGTTACGCTTGTGCGCTAACATGGAAATCGTTGTCCTCGGCGCCGGGGCGATTGGCAGCTTGTACGGCGCGACACTGGCGGCCGCGAATGATGTAACACTCGTCGGGCGCGCCGATCATGTGCGCGCCATTGAAGAAAACGGCCTTCGCATCGAGGGCATTGACGCTCAAACCGTTCGCGTTCCAGCAGCAACGCGCATCGAGCAGCTCAAGCCGAATACGTTGATTTTACTTACAACCAAAGTGCCGGCGACAGTGTCAGCGCTCGAATCCATCACGCCACTTGTCCGCGACGACACGACAATTGTTGCACTTCAAAATGGTTTGGATGCGGACCGAATCGCGCGGACCGCACTTCAGGGCCGCGGCGTTGTCTTGCGCGGAATTAGTCAGTTCGGCGCGATTTTCGAGCGGCCCGGAACGATTCGATACATGGTGAAAGGTTTCACTCTCTTAGAAGATCACGAACGCAGCTTGCAAATCGCCAATGTTCTAACGGCTGAGGGGCTGGATTGTCGAATAACCGCGAATATCGAGGCCGAAGTTTGGCGCAAACTTGTATTCAACTGCGTTGTGAATCCGATCACGACGATTCTTGGCGCTGAAGTCGGCCAAATTGTCGATCCTGATCTAAATCGGCTGAAGCAACTCGTCATTGACGAGTGCACGGCAGTTGCGGCAGCCGAAGGCATTTCGCTCGAAATGGATTTAATGGCCGAGATCGACGCCGCCTATGCCGGTTCACGTAACATTGTGTCGATGCAACAGGACCTCTTGCGAGGTCGGGCGACGGAAATCGATTACCTGAACGGAGCGGTGGTTGCACTCGGAGCGCGACATCGTTTGCCCTGTCCGGTGAACAACGGACTCACCAAGATAATTAAAGGAATGGAAGCCACTCGACGCAAAAGTGCTTCGGCAATTTCGTTCAGCTGAAAGTAAACCGCGGTCTCAGCTCGTTTTGTGACTTAAAAATAATTCTGCGCCCCGGCGTGAGGGCGCCGGAAATAAATTCCAGCGAAATTCAATTCGCTAAAATCAATCGTTTACTGCCGAATGGCCGCCGATCCGATCGAGCTGGTACGGTGTGCTCGGAATTACGCTGAGCCGAGAGCAGTCCTGCCGAACGGCAGAACCGGTGATCATAACAGTGCACCTCTTAGCCTTTAAAGGCTGTTTCGAGGTTGCGACCGTTTTGTTCGGAGCAGCGAACGCCGATGCGCAAATCGCAATCGACAGGGCGACCGTGGCTAACTTAGTCACAGTTGTCATACTGCAAGGGTGAGCCTCTTTAATGCCAAAAGCAAGATAAAACGCGACCGCTCTTGGCGTTATTCCTGTCGCAAAAAGTGTTCGAGGCGAAGTCGATCCAATCGCTCCCGTGCTTCATCCGAGCGCGTCCCGCCTGCAGCCGCAAGTTTCTCGTAAACGGCCGCTGCCGATTCCCATTTCGCGTCCGCTTCTAGCAACTGGCCCGCATTAAAACCCGCCTTGTAAAACCAGAAAAATTCATGTGGCCGATCTGGGCGCATTCCTTCATCGAGAACCGCGTAAAAGCTGGCAAGTGCGGCAGGGCGATCAGCTTTTTTTCCCAAACAAAGTCCCTTTTTGAAGAGCGCCTGGTTGCGCCAGTGCGCCGGCGCATCTTGATCGGCTGCCAGCTTATCGTAAGCTTCAATCGCGCGTTGATAGTTTTGCGGGTCGGTCGCGGCCATTTCAAAAAAGATGTCGCCCCTTCCGCAAATTGCTTCGCGTTTTTCGCCGGGGCGAGCGGCTCCGTTCAAAACTTCGTCATACAAAGCAAGGGCATCCTGGGGTTTGCCCAGTTTGCGTTCGATCACCGCCTGCTCGTTGCGCGCCGCCCATTTCAATTCGCCATTGAGTTGCACGACCCGATCGAAAAGCACGAGCGCCCGATCGAGCGACTGAGCGGCCATGCTCGCCATCGCCGACTCGCCTGCAAAAAACAGTGCTCGCTCGGTGAACGCCCCGGTCGAACTTTGTTCCGTCAACAATTCGAACTGCGTCTCCGCATTCGCAAAATCCTCTGCCCGATAATACATCTCGCCCAGCTTCATTCGCACGGACGCGACCAGATTCGATGATTCATGTTGCTGGATGAATCTTTTCGCCAGCTCGATCACTTTGGCCTCACCGCCCGAGGTCGCATCCTCCAGCCAAATCGTGAGGTAATCTGCGCGTTCTTGTGCGGTCGCGGTGGGCTTTGATTCAGCAGCGCGGGCCAAATTCTTGCGGGCTTCATCGATTCGTGGCGGAGTCGCATGAAAGGCCAGTTCCGCCAGTGCCACCCATGCTTCGGAGGCTCGTTCGGACTCGGGAAAGTCGTGCAGAAAATTACGCAGCGAATCGGCTGCCCGAGAGTCCCCCTTGGCAGCTTCCATCAAACCCGCTTCCAAGCGCGGCTCGCCGGGGGATTTTTCGCCCTTGGTTTTGTTTCCGAATTCTTCGGCGTCCGCCAAAAAACGACTGTCATCGCCTTTTTGCAGCCAGCTGAGCGCTGCGTTAAACATCGCCACTGGCGCTAGCGTTGAATCGGAACGTCCAATTTGCTCAAAGTCGGCGATTGCGGCATCGAAATTCTTTCCGTGGTACTGAATCTGGGCCGCAAGGAAATTAACGCGTTCCAGAACGGCAGGTTCCGGTCGCAACGATCGTGCGTCATTCAATATCGCGAGTGCCTCCCCGAAATGGCGATCCTCCAATTCGAGCCGTGCGAATTCTAGAAAGGCGGAGGCGAGGATTGGCAATTGCGGGCGAGTCCGCCGTAGCGCGGCGAAACATTCCAGCGCTCGGTCACGCCGCCCGAGCCGAAGGTCGAATCGCGCCAGATACCATTGCGCGAACGCGCGCCGCGGCTCGGCTGGATCTCTTGTCCAGCGATCAAGTTCAGCGCGCGATGGTTTTCTTTCGGCGCGATAAAGTTCGTCCAGTTTCGCGAAAATCCGCGCAAGATCGACATCGGAGGGCCGATGTTCGATGAAATTCTCCAACGCGTCATCGCCCGTTTCTGGCGTTTTCAATTGCAGATGCGTATCGGCGAGGGCGAAAAGCGCTGCGGTTAACGTTTCGTGTGTTGTTCCTTCGGGATTCTTCAAGACGGACTCGAAGATCGTGATGGCGCGGTCGGGACGGTGCAAAACCATCTCGAGGCGGCCCCGGAGAAAGTGCCGTTCCCTTTTTTCGGCGGTTGTGGCCGGTTGCACTTTTTCGAGCAACTTCCGCGCGTTGACGGCATCAGATTTGTCCAGATAAAGCTCGGCGGCCCGCAATTGCGCCCGAACGTGCCATTTTGGATCGCGAAACAGCTCCGAAAAACTTTGGAGCGCTTCGTCGGTTCGGCCCAAAGCGCGCAGCGTTTCCGCCGCGCCGAACAAAGCGTCCATTCGAAGACCGGAATTGCTATCGGCTGCGATCTGGCGATAGAGAGGCAACGCCTCGGCTTCGTGATGCGACGTCGCGAGCAATTGCGCGCGCCAAAAACTCGCCGACGAACTTTGACGCAATCGCGGATCCGCCAGCAGGTTAAAGGCGTCAGCGGTCTGATTGGCTGCGACCATCGCTTGGAGCAGTCGTTCCGCGACCGCGCGCCAATCCGGTTCCGATAGGTTCTGCTTCAGCAACGTCTGCAAACGAATGACCGCGACTTCGGGCACGCCCTCAGTAAGCGGTTTCGACGCTTCGGCGAGTTGCGCCGAAAATTGTCCGTGCGCCAACTGAGCGAGCGCCAAGAATACACCCAGGCCTATGCGTCGAAGATTTTTCATCTCTTTTCCAAAAGCGGTCTCAAATATTTGCCGGTGTAACTCTTGGCAAGATTGACAATTTCTTCGGGTGCTCCGGCACCGACCAATTCGCCGCCGTGGCCGCCTCCTTCGGGACCGAGATCGATGATCCAGTCTGCGCATTTGATCATCTCCAGATTGTGCTCGATCACGATGAGGGTGTTGCCCGAATCGCGAAGCTTCATCAGCACTTGCAGCAACTTTTCGATGTCGGCGAAATGCAAACCGGTTGTTGGTTCATCGAGAATGTAAACCGTACGACCGGTTGCTTTCTTGGCGAGTTCAGTAGCCAGCTTGACGCGCTGCGCTTCGCCGCCGGAGAGAGTCGTCCCCGCTTGACCGAGTTGTAAGTAACCGAGCCCGACATCGAGGAGCGTGTTCAATTTGTCCGAAACGCTCGGCACGTTTCGGAAAAATCGCGCCGCTTCATCGACAGTCAGGTCGAGGACATCGGCAATGTTTTTCCCTTTATAAGTGATCTCGAGCGTTTCTCGATTGTATCGCCGGCCGTGGCAAACTTCGCATTGCACATAAACGTCCGGTAAAAAATGCATCTCGATCTTGATCAGGCCGCCGCCTTCGCAATTCTCACAGCGGCCGCCTTTGACGTTGAAACTGAATCGGCCGGCGCCGTAACCGCGCACGCGCGCAGCGGGCAGTTGCGCGAATAACTCACGAATCGGACCAAAGGCGCCAGTGTAGGTGACCGGATTCGAGCGCGGCGTGCGTCCAATCGCGCTTTGATCGATCACGATCGCCTTATCGATTTGTTCAACGCCTCGCAACGCGCGATAGGTCCCGGGCTTCTCCTTCGAATTGTAAAAGCGGCGAAAGAGTGCGCGCCGCAGAATGTCGTCCACCAACGTGGATTTGCCGCTTCCGGAAACGCCGGTCACACAGGTGAAGCAGCCGAGCGGAAAAGCCACCTCGATGTTCTTTAAATTATTTTCGGTCGCTCCCTTCAGGATCAACCAGCCTTCTTCGTTTTTGGTTAATCGATTTCGGACAAAGCCCGGTTTGGTCCGATGTTTTGGAACTGGAATACGCAATCGCCCGGAGAGGTAATCGGCGGTAAGGGAATTCTTCGCGTCCAAGATGTTTTCCAGCTTTCCCTGGGCCACAATTTCACCCCCGCGAGGTCCGGCGCCCGGACCAAGATCGACAATGTGGTCGGCCGCCCGGATTGTTTCTTCGTCGTGCTCGACCACGATCACGGAGTTCCCGAGGTCTCGCAGCCGTCGCAATGTGCCAAGCAAACGCGCGTTGTCGCGTTGATGCAGACCGATGCTCGGCTCGTCCAAAACGTAAAGCACGCCGGCCAATCCGGAGCCAATCTGTGTGGCCAGCCGGATCCGTTGCGCTTCGCCGCCGCTGAGTGTGCCGCTTTCGCGATCGAGCGTCAGGTAACCGAGGCCTACTTCGACCAGAAATTGCAAACGCGATTGAATTTCGCGCACCACGTCGGTCACGACTTTCTTTTGCGCGGGCGTTAACTCGAGATTGTCGATGTAGCGTGCCGCCGCCTCCGTCGTTTGCTCGCTGAATTTGTGAATGTTCAGCTCGCGTCCTTGTCGATCTTTGATCGTAACTGCGAGAATTTCCGGCTTCAGCCGCGCGCCGCCGCAGGTTTTGCATGGCTCGCGTGTCATGAAAGCGCGGATCCGATTCCGAGTGAATTCGCTGTGGGTCTGCTGGTAAAGTCGTTGCATTTGCGGCACCAGTCCCTCGAACGGCCGTTTTTTTTCGCCATTGCCGCTGAAATTCATCTCAATTGGCGTCCCATTCGTGCCGAAATAAAGCGCGTTCTTAAATTCGTCAGGCAAATCCGCAAACGGCACGTCTTCATCGATTTGGAAATGTTTTACCAACGCGCCTTGCAGCTGCCGATAATAAGCCTGCATTCGTTTCGTCCCCCGCCGCCACGGCGTGATCGCGCCTTCAGCAATTGTTTTGGTTTCGTCTGAAATCATCAGCTCGGGATCGATCACCAGTTGCGTTCCCAAGCCATGACACGCCGGACACGCACCGAGATGGCTGTTGAATGAAAAATGTTTTGGAGTCAGCTCGCCCAGGGTGAATCCCGAGTCTGCGCTGCGGTAATTCGTCGAGTAACGCAGTTCTTCCCAAGTTTCGCACCCATTCGGGTGCGCGCGCAGCATGACGATCTTGTTGTCGCCCCACTTCAGCGCGGTCTCGATCGAGTCAGTCAGGCGAATCCGAACTCCTTCCCGCACCACCAACCGATCGACTACCGCTTCGATAGTGTGACGTTGGCCTTTTTTCAAACGAATTGGTTCGGGGCGATCGAGTTCGATAATTTCTCCATCGATGCGCGCGCGGATAAATCCCTCGCGTTTCATTTTCTCGACGATATCTCGGAATTCGCCGACCTGATTATGCACCAGCGGCGCGAGGACGATGATTCTGCTATTCGGTTCGTACCCGAGAATTTGATCTACAATCTGCTGTGGCGTTTGCCGATGAACCGGTTTGCCTGTCGTCGGATCGTGCGGTTGACCGATCGCCGAAAAAAGAACGCGCAGGTAGTCGTAAATCTCGGTCGTCGTCGCGATTGTCGATCTTGGATTGGCGCCGGCACTGCGCTGCTCGATCGCGATCGCTGGGGAAAGTCCTTCGATGAAATCCACGTCCGGCTTTTCCATCTGATCGAGGAATTGCCGCGCGTAAGCGGAGAGACTTTCGACGTAACGGCGCTGGCCCTCGGCGTAGAGAGTGTCGAAGGCGAGCGACGATTTCCCGGAACCGCTCAGACCCGTGATGACCACCAGCTTCTCCCGCGGGATTTCCACGTGGAGGTTCTTCAAATTGTGCTGGCGCGCACCACTGATCTTGATAACTTGCGCAGGCATCGGGACGACAAATCTCGAACCTTTTAGTCAAGCACAGCCGCGCGTTTTCTCCAGCGAAAATCCCGATTATGAATGAGACAAATCGCACCCTCTCGCCTGAAGAGTTGGCCAAATTGCAGAAAAAATTCAGCGAGATCAAACATTCCATCAATAATGCGCTGGCGGTAATGATGGCGTTATCGGAGATGTCGCAACGCCGGCCTGATTACGCCGAAAAACTCGCCACGACGGTCTTGAACAAGGCGCCCCAAATCGTTTCCGGCTTGCAGGAGTTCACGCAGGCGCTGAACGAAAAGGCCGGCGTGAAATCCGCCGTCGCGGGCGACTCGAAGTAGCTGGCTCTTCTAGCCTCGCGCGCATGGACGCCGTGCCGAGCAAGCGCATCCTCATCGTCGAAGACGAGAAGGACGTTGTCGATCTTCTCACGTTGAATCTCCGCAAAGCCGGCGGCTTTGCTCTTTCAACTGCCAGCGATGGCACCGCCGGTCTGACCAAAGCGCGCGCGGAAAGTCCGGACTTCATCATTCTCGATTTGATGTTGCCGAAAATGCCCGGACTCGAGGTTTGCAAAATTCTGAAGAGCGATCCAGCTACGCGTCACATTCCAGTCTTGATGCTGACCGCGCGAGCGGAGGAGATCGACCGCATCGTCGGTTTGGAATTCGGCGCCGACGATTACGTGACGAAACCATTCAGCCCGCGCGAAGTTGTTTTGCGCATCAAAGCGATCTTGCGCCGAGGTAATGCCGAAGAAACTCAAGATCGACTTTCGGCCGGACCAATCACCATCGATCCAGCGCGCCATGAAGTCCGAGTAAATGGTAAGCGCATCGATCTGACCAGCCTGGAGTTCAAACTTCTGCGAACACTGATGCAACGCCGCGGCCGCGTGCAAGAGCGCGACCGCCTCCTCAATGAAGTTTGGGGTTACGAAAGCATGATCGACACCCGAACCGTGGATACTCACGTGCGTCGCTTGCGCGAAAAACTCGGGAAAGCGGGCGACATTGTCGAAACGGTGCGCGGTTTTGGTTACCGCCTGCGCGAAAAATAACCGGAAATGTTTTGGATTCTGCTCGCCGCGATCATTGGGTCGACAATTGCAATCGTCTATTTGGTCTGGCGAAGATGGATCGCGCCGTGGCGCCAGATTGAGCGACTCGTAAGGCAAATCGGCCGGGGCGAGCAGCCACGCACATTTTTAGTCGAAGGCGGCAAAGAAGCGCAACGGGTCAGCGTCGCCTTGGAGAATATTTTCCGTCGGCAGCTGGGCCTCAATCGCCAAATCGGCGAACGCGCTTCGGGAAACCGCGCAATCTTTTCCGCGATGCGAGATGGCTTGCTCGTGGTCGACGCCGAACGACGAATCACCCTCTTGAACGCGGCGCTCCAGGAGTTATTTGCCTTGAAGGACGACCCATTAGGCGCGTCGTTCCTCGAAACGTTGCGTGACGCAAATGTTGAAGAGGCGATTTCCGAGACTTTTGGTCGCCGCGAGCCGGTCCAGCGCGAGATCGTGATCGCGAATCGTCAGCTCCAAATCAATTCGGTTCCGATGGGCAAGGACAACGGCGACATCGTCGGCGCGGTTGTTTTGTTTCACGACATTACGGAACTGAAACGCGCGGACGAAATGCGGAGGGACTTCGTTGCCAACGTTTCTCACGAACTGCGCACCCCGTTGTCGATCTTACGCGGCTACATTGAAACGATGCGGGACGATCCAAAGATGCCGCGCGCCGAATGCGCTCGCATTCTCGAGGTGATGGAGCAGCACTCAAAACGTCTCGGTTTGCTCGCAAACGATCTCCTGACGCTGGCGCAATTGGAATCGGGTACCTCAAGCCCGCAATTGAATGATGTCGACTTCGGGCAATTCTTAGCGGGCCTCGTCCGTGATTGGAAAAGGAAATTCATGGCGAAGAATTTGAAGGTCGCTATCGACCTGCCCGCCGATTTTTCGATCGTTCGTGCCGATGAAGCGCTTTTACGTGAGATTTTCGATAATCTGCTCGATAACGCAGTCAAATATTCGAGTAAGCACGGCGAGATTCATCTCGG
>QHPY01000194.1 GCA_003219215.1 Verrucomicrobiota bacterium
TAACCATCAACTAATCACTATTAACGTTGCCCTGTCAGCGGCGTCCGCCTAGTCTGCGCGCAACAACCGAAAGGACTTATGAAGAAATCTATCGCCTACACAGTGATCGCACTGATTGCCTCGATTGGAGTTTCCATCGCCGCCCCGGACAAGGCCGCGATCGAAGCAAAAGAAAAAGCTGCCTGGCAGGCGTTCAAAGACAAGAAGCCTGACGACTTCAAGAAAGTGGTGAGCGCGGATTTCCGCGGAGCTTACGCCGAAGGCATCTCGGATATGGATAAGGAGCTGTCCGACATGAAAAAGTGGGACATGAAATCGTTTACCATCAGCGACTACAACGCCCTCTCTAACGGACCGTGGAAACAGGAAAAGGGCGCGTGGATGGCCATTTTTCACACGAACGTGAAACAGGAGGCAGCAGCGAAATAGCAAGAGACGGGTTTGAATCGTAAAAATTGCCGGATGCAGCGCGTGCGCATTTAGCGCGCGCTGCTTCCGGGGCCCGACTCGCACCAAGTCCACAAAGGGCACCAAGGCAACGAAGATCTCTTTTGTAGAAGCGGGCGCTCGCCTCGCGGTAGCTAATTGCGAACGTGGGTGTCGGGCTCAATCTTCCCGTTGGTCAGGCTGAATTTTTTTCACACAAAGTTCACGTTGACCGATGACATAGTAAAACAGCGCACGCCCCCGGAGCAGCGGCGCTTAATATATTATAACGCTTATTTTGAGAGCCGAGAGCGGCCGCGATGGAGTTTGTCTTCTATGACATTTTCAAGTCTGCTTTCGGGCGGTGTGGCGTCGGTTTACACCGATCGGGCTCATTACAGCGATCATGGCGCCACTATTGTGGCAGAAGCGGTCGTCGATCGGATCAAACCGTTGATTGAAAAGAAGCTTTACCAGAAACCGCGGACAGTTGACACGCGGCAACTTTAAAGGAATCGCTTTGCCGTAATCGAAATGGCAGGCCAACATTCAATGCGCAAAAGGCTGGTTCGTATCGCCGCTTTGGTCGTCATAAACGTGGCGTTCATCGCTCTGCTCGAGATCGCTTCCTACTCTATTCTCGCGAAGTTTCGGCCGAAACATCGTTACCGTCCGCCCCTGAAGCGCGTGGAAAATCAATTTCACCCTTATCTGGGCCACATCCATCCACCCAATGCGCGAATTCAAACGAATCGGCCGAGTACGGGACCTACGTTTATTGAGACTGACGCCGAAGGAAATTCGAAGACGCCGCTGGCGCTCGAGAATCCCCAGATCCAGATCGCAGTGACTGGGGGCAGCACGATGTTTGGTACAGGCTCTTCGAGCAACGACGAAACAGTCCCTTCGTTGATCGAAAGAATGATCAACGACAAACTCGGCGTGCGCGCGGAAGTCGTGAATCTTGGCAAGCGCGGCTACGCCTCATTTCATGAGACGGTCCTGTTGGATCGTTATCTGGCTTCGCACCAAGTCGACCTGGTCCTGGCAATCAGCGGGTTTAACGATGCGCACCATGCTTTCAACTTTCCCGACATCGAGTTCGGGTTTCTTACACCGGAGGTGTGGAAGGAGGCAGTTCCGTTACAACGGCGTGCCGAACGAGGCGACCTTATCGTCTTGAACTGGGCGGATAAACTCTCTTCCATTTCCCATACATTTGACTTGTTACATGCCCTCGCCACCGGATTGCGGAAGGAACCGCCTGCACCCGATAAGGAGACAAATCTGCCCGAAGGAGCGAATACTCTGGAAAATGTTCCCGAGCGCGTTCGCCTCAGCATTGTTCATTACTCAATGATGAACACCTTGGCCCACCTTCGCGGGGCGGAATTCGCTTTGTTCCTTCAACCGAATTCTAAAGTCAGACCGCGAGAAACATTCTCGCCTGATGAGGCGGCAAAAGAACCAACGTCCAGGGAGAGACGACAATTTACATATTACAACGCCTATTTCGAAGGCATAAGAGCGGCGGACAAAGAATTCATTTTCCACGACATCACGGGCATCTTCCCGCCTGAAACCGCGCCATTTTACTACGATTTGGCGCATTACACGGATCGCGGCGCGGCTGTTGTGGCGGAATCAGTTGTCGATCGGATCAAACCGTTGATCGACAAAAAACTTCACGAGAAGTCGCAGACGGGTGACGCGCACCGATGAACATCCTGGGTATCTCCGCATTTTACCACGATTCCGCCGCGGCCCTTGTTCGCGATGGGGAAATCATCGCGGCGGCGCAGGAAGAACGATTCACTCGCCAAAAGCACGACTTCCGTTTTCCCCAAAACGCAATCGACTATTGCTTGAAGGAAGCAGGCATCACCGCCTCCGAGCTTGATCACGTTGCGTTTTACGATAAGCCGCTGCTCAAGTTCGAACGATTGCTTGAGACCTACCTGGCTTACGCGCCTGCCGGGTTTCGAAGCTTTTTGCAAGCGATGCCGTTGTGGTTACGGGAAAAGCTCCATTTGCCGCGCGAGATGGACAAAGGATTGGGCGGCCAATTTCGAGGCCGTTACGTGTTTCTCGAACATCACGAATCGCACGCGGCGAGCGCGTTCTTCCCGAGTCCGTTCGAAGAGGCCGCGATCCTCACCGTTGATGGAGTTGGGGAATGGGCCACCTCGACGATCGGTTCTGGAGCGGGAAACAAAATCCAGCTCACTCACGAGCAACGCTTTCCGCATTCGCTCGGGCTGCTTTATTCGGCTTTCACTTACTACACCGGTTTTCGCGTCAACAGTGGCGAATACAAACTCATGGGACTCGCTCCCTACGGCGAACCGCGTTTTGCCAATCTAATTCGCTCGAAGATTGTCGATCTTAAAGAGGACGGCTCCTTTAGGATGGACATGCAATATTTTAATTATTGAGCTCACGGAATTTTACATGGACGTCGCTGCAAGCGTTCAAAAGGTCACCGAAGAAATTATGCTGCGAATGAGCCGTCACGTCCGCGCCGTGACCGGGAAAAAAAATCTTTGTCTTGCCGGCGGCGTCGCGCTCAATTGCGTTTGCAATGGCCGAATCCTGCGCGAAGGAGTGTTCGAAAACGTCTGGATTCAACCTGCCGCCGGCGATGCTGGTGGCGCACTCGGCGCGGCATTGTTCGTTTGGTATCAGCTGTTGGAGAACCCGAGAAAAATCGTCAAGCCCGACGGCCAGCATGCAAGCTTGCTCGGTCCGGATATTCGCGATGAGGAAGCGCGTGCGTTCCTCGATTCAATCGGCGCGCCTTATGAATTCTTTCCCAGTGACGATGCGATTTACGACGAAGTCGCGGACCTGATCATCGGCGGAAAAGTAATAGGCTGGGTCCAGGGCCGCATGGAATTCGGCCCGCGCGCGCTCGGATGCCGGAGCATTCTTGGCGACCCGCGCTCGGCCGAGATGCAGAAACTAATGAATCTGAAAATCAAGTTTCGCGAATCGTTCCGGCCGTTCGCGCCCAGTGTCATGCGCGAGCGGGTCCAGGATTTCTTCGAAACCCGCCCCAACGAGGAGAGCCCCTACATGCTTCTCGTCGCCGACGTCCACCCCTCTCAGCGGCGGGACAACGGCGCTGCGATGCGTGATGCGCGAGGACTGGCAAAGCTCGATGTCGAACGCTCCACCATTCCGGCGGTGACGCATGTCGATAATTCCGCGCGCATTCAGACCGTCGAACCCGACAGGCATGGCCGCTTCTACAATTTAATGAAACGATTCGAGGAGAAGAGCGGGTGCGCGGTATTGATAAACACCAGTTTCAATATCCGTGGCGAACCGATCGTTTGCACGGTGCAAGACGCCTATCGCTGTTTCATGGCCACGAACATCGATGTGCTCGTGCTCGGACGTCTCCTGTTGCGCAAAGAAAAACAGCCGGGCGCGAAACAACACGAAGTCGACCAGTACCTTTCCCGATTTCAACCTGATTGAACAGAGCCATGGGTCTAGTTGAAATTGATTGGAAACCGGATTCGAGAAAGCTCCGGCAATTTGCCGTTGTCTGGCTGATTGGATTCGCGTTGGCTGGTTGCCTCGTTGGCTGGAAAGCCGGCGTCGTCAGTGGCTCGGGAAAATGGACCGCGCCGCTCGTGATGTGGATACTGGCGGTGATCGTCGGCGTGTTCGGCATTCTTGCGCCGTCGCGTGTCCGGCCAATCTATGTCGGCTGGATGGCAATTGCCTGGCCGATTGGCTATGTCGTGACCCACGTTCTGTTCGGCATCGTCTATTTCGGTCTTTTTACCCCGATCGCCATCCTCTTTCGACTCATTGGGCGCGATGCACTACAACGGAAGTTTGACAAAGAGGAGGAATCCTATTGGATTAAGCGTACGGTAACGCCCTCGCCGAAGAGTTATTTCAATCAGTTTTAGTTATGGCCGAAACCCAACAAACGGAGAACAAGTTTGTCGCCGAATCGCAAGCGCAACGCGCCGGATTGATCAAGGAGCTCCTTTCGTTTCTCGCGCATACCAAGAAGTGGTGGTTGCTGCCGATTTTCATCGTTGTTTTGTTGCTCGTTGTCCTTGCCATCGTCGGTGGCACCTCGATCGCGCCATTCATTTACACACTTTTCTAAGAGCGGTAATTCGACTCGGACAAAGTCCACCAAGGGCACGACGGCAATGTGATCCATTCGACTGTCGCTCAGGACAGGCAGTTGCATCCAATTCTTTTTTCTGACCACGAAGGACACGCAAGCAACGTGACGTTGCGAATTCTGACAGAATTAACAAGATCAGCAAAACGCTTTCAGACAATCGGAATGCCTTGGAGCTAAACCTATTCTGAGAATTCGGTACATTCTGTCGAAACATCGAGTGCTGTGTAGGGGCGGCCGTGCTTGCCAAGTCGTAGCCTTGGCGAAGACT
>QHPY01000092.1 GCA_003219215.1 Verrucomicrobiota bacterium
CGAGTTTTGTTCTGGGCGGGCGCGCGATGGAGCTGGTTTACAACGAACCAGATTTGCGGCGCTACATGACCAGCGCGATCGAAGTAACGCCGGATCGCCCAGTGCTGGTCGATCGTTTTCTCGAAGACGCCATCGAAGTCGACGTCGATTGCATTTCCGACGGTGAAACAACCGCGATCGGGGCGATCATGGAACACATCGAAGAAGCGGGCATTCACAGCGGCGACAGCGCGTGCGTAATCCCGACATTTTCCTTGTCGCAGAAAGTGTTGAGCGAGATTTCGTCAGCGACAAAGGCGATGGCGCGCGAATTAAACGTCCGCGGCCTTATGAACGTGCAGTTCGCAGTTAAAGGTGAAGATGTTTATGTCCTGGAAGTAAATCCGCGCGCGTCCCGCACGGTGCCATTCGTGAGCAAGGCGATCGGCGTGCCCCTGGCCAAATTGGCGGCGAAGATTATGGCCGGCAAAACTTTGCGCGAGCTCGGATTCACCAAGGAAATCGTGCCCAAACACTTCTCCGTCAAAGAAGCGGTCTTCCCGTTTCTGCGTTATCAAGGGATGGACATTTCGCTAGGACCGGAAATGAAATCGACGGGCGAAGTGATGGGAATGGACGTCGATCTTGGACTCGCTTACGCAAAATCGCAGATGGCTGCGCCGCCGCCATTGCCGAAAAAAGGGAATGTGTTCATCAGCGTGAAAGATAGCGACAAGGAGTCGGTGATTCCGGTCGCGCGCGAGTTTGTCAAACTCGGCTTCGGAATTATCTCCACCAGCGGCACAGCGGACGCGCTGGCGAAAGCCAAAATCAAAGTGAAAAAGGTCTTCAAATTGCACGAAGGCCGGCCCAACGTGCTCGATCGGGTCAAGAATGGCGACATCAGTTTCATCATCAACACGCCGAGCGGGAAAATCCCGCGTGAGCACGAGGTTATGATCCGAAATGCCGCGCTCGCGCAAAAAATTCCGATCATGACGACGGTGCGCGCGGCCCAGGCGAGTGCGAACGGGATTCGTTCTTTGCAAAAAAGCAAAGTGCAGGTGCGGAGCCTGCAGGAATATCACGCTACAGTCTGAAAATTTGCGACGGGTATAGACCGCCGCTACAGCAGAAGAATGAAGATGTGGATCTTAGCGATGTTCCTATTAAGCTCCGCGCTATTTGCAGCGGAAGAAAAGAAGGAGGATACGAGTCCCGTGAGTACAGGAAATGAAGTCGCAGTAATCACAACGAGCGAGGGCGACATGGTCGTGGAGTTCTGGACCGACGCCGCGCCGAACACGATCGAAAATTTCAAGAAACTGGCCCGCGCCGCTTTTTACAACGGCACGATCTTCCATCGGATCGTGAAAGCATTCATGATCCAGGGCGGCGATCCGAATTCAAAAGATCCGAGCAAAGAAAATCGCTACGGCGAAGGCGGTCCCGGTTACAAAATCAAAGCGGAGTTCAACGATCACTTGCACGAGCGCGGCGTGATCTCAATGGCGCGCGAGCCCGATCCGGATTCGGCTGGTTCACAATTCTTCATTTGTCTCGCGCCGGTGCCGCGACTCGATCACCAATACACAACGTTCGGCAAATTGATCAAAGGGGACGACGTGCTCGCAAAAATTGGCGACACCCCGGTGAGCCGCAATAGCATGGGTGAAATGAGCAAACCGACGAAACGCGTGGGGATCGAAAAGATCGACATCGTCCCGGCCGGTTCGGTGCACTAGCCCTCCTCTTGTCATTCCGAGCGAAGTCGAGGAATCTCCTACTGTTTCAGAAACATTTAGAGCTGTCTCCACTTCGGTCGACATGACACAAGACAAAATAAAAGTCGCGCTGGTGCAGATGCGTTGCGGCGCGGATCCCGAGAAGAATTTCTCGCGCGCTCTCGATTTCATTCGCGACGCGGCCAAGAAAGGCGCAGGGATTGTCTGTCTGCCCGAACTTTTCCGCTCCCAATATTTTTGCCAGACCGAAGACCACAAAAATTTCGAGCTGGCGGAAGAAATCCCCGGAAGATCAACCTCCGCGCTAAGCGAATTGGCGGGCGAGCTAGGCGTGGCGATTGTCGCATCGCTTTTTGAGAAACGAAGCGCCGGCATTTATCACAACACCGCCGCAATCATCGATGGCGACGGGAAGTTCCTCGGAAAATATCGCAAGATGCACATTCCGGACGATCCGCTCTATCACGAAAAGTTTTATTTCACGCCGGGCGATCTTGGTTTTCAGGCGTGGGAAACAAAGTCCGGCAAGATCGGCGTCTGCGTTTGCTGGGACCAATGGTATCCGGAGGCGGCACGACTGACAGCGCTGCGCGGCGCGGAAATTATTTTTTATCCGACGGCGATCGGGTGGCATCCGAGCGAGAAAGAAGAATTTGGCGCGGCCCAACATTCCGCCTGGGAAACCATTCAACGGAGCCACGCGATTGCGAACGGCTGCTACGTCGCCGCAGCGAATCGCGTCGGCCATGAAGCGCCGGCCGGCGGCGACGGAATTGAATTCTGGGGGCAAAGTTTCATTTGCGGGCCGGACGGCGAGATTCTCGCCAAAGGTTCGGTCGATCAAGAGGAAATGGTGATCGGCGAAATCGATTGGGACCGCGTGAATGAATACCGGACGCACTGGCCGTTTCTGCGCGACCGGCGCGTCGACGCCTACGCGGGAATCGAGCGACGGTTGCTCGATTGACAGTTTCATTTTGCGGAGAAGCGCCGTACGTTTGCGGCATGAAAACGATTCTCTTCATAACAATGTTTTGCGGGGTGGCTTGCTTTGCCCAGGCACAAGAAGTCACAAAGGCCGCAGCGCAATTGGAGCCGAAGTCGGGCAGTCAGGTAACCGGCCTGGTCACATTCACAAAAGTTGGCGACGAAATCCAGGTGGTCGCTGACATCCAAAATCTCAAACCGGGCAAACACGGTTTTCACATTCACGAAAAAGGCGATTGCTCGGCGGCGGACGCAGCGTCAGCCGGCGCCCATTTCAATCCGACCCAAAAACATCACGGCGGACCGATGACGCTCGAGCACCACGCCGGCGATCTCGGCAACATCGAAGCGGATGCTTCCGGCAAAGCGCATCTTGATTGGAAAGGCAAGTTGAGTCTTAGCGGGAAAGATTCAATCATCGGCAGATCTGTGGTCGTTCACGAGAAAGAAGATGATTTGAAGACGGATCCGGCCGGCAATTCCGGCGCGCGGATCGGCTGCGGCACCATTAATGCGGCCGATTAAGCTCTGCGCGAAATGGTAAGATCGACATGCAGTTAATGACGTTGAGTGAAATTCGCCGGAGC
The DNA here is from genome assembly GCA_003219215.1 of Verrucomicrobiota bacterium. GTDB lineage: Bacteria > Verrucomicrobiota > Verrucomicrobiia > Chthoniobacterales > UBA10450 > AV40. The sequence continues at coordinate 3,299 of QHPY01000092.1, forward strand.
GCGCAAAGCGGGCCGGTATCGGCCCGGGTGCACGTCCAGGTCGAATCGGCAGCGCCGAAACTCACTCGCGAACAAAAACCGTACTGCGAACTGGGTCTGGCCGACGCCTGTGATCGGATGACGTTGCGGGTCTGGAGCGATCATCCTGCTTACAAAGCGTGCAGCGCTCTGAACAGCGAAAGCTTCATCGAGCTTACCGGAGAATTTAATTCTCATTCGCAGTACGGCCTCGAAGCACAGAAATGGACCGTGCGGCCATTAACGGCGCAGGAGAAGGACGAATTGTTGCAGGGCCCGGCCGAGCTGCGAGCCAAACAAAACGCAGATTGGCAATTCATCGTCGAGACGATTGCAACGATCACCGATCCGCGTTTGCGCGCGTTGTGCGATGCGTTTGTGAAAGATTTGGGCGAGCGTTTTCGGCGCACGGCGGCAGCGCGAAATTATCATCACGCGCGTCGCGGCGGCTTGGTCGAGCACACCGCGCAGATGATGCGGATCGCGAATAAGATCGCGCCGTTGTATCCGCAATTGAATGCCGATCTTTTGCTGGCCGGGATTCTGTTTCACGATTGTGGCAAGCTTTGGGAAAACGCACTGCCCGAAAACGGATTCGTCATGGGCTATGACGAGCGGGGTGAATTATTGGGACACATCTCGATCGGGCTGGAGCTAGTGAATTCGTTGTGGCGAAAAGTTTCGGCGGACAATGGCGACGCGTGGAAAAGCCTCACCCCGCCATCAGAAGATGTACGTCTGCATTTGTTGCATCTAATTGGAGCACATCATGGCGAAGCGCAATTTGGTTCACCGGTGAGTCCGAAAACCCCGGAGGCGATGGCGCTCCATTACATCGATAATCTGGATGCGCGGCTTGAAATGTTCGCCGCCGGCTACACCACGGCGAAACCGCTGGCTGGGCGCATCTTCGACCGCGTCCGTCCGTTGCCGGCAAATTTGGTGGCACCGCTTGAAAAATTTCAAGCGCCGGCAGGTCGGCAGAAATCGGCCGATCAACTATTTTAACTGAAGCCGGCGCCTGGCTTCAGCGAGATAAGTTTTGTCGATCTCAAAGCCAATGAATTTGGGGACGTCGCAATTCTTGGCGGCAATGGCCGAATTTCCAATACCGAGAAACGGATCGAGCATCGTCTTCACAGACGAGATAGCGTGAAGTTTGATGCACCATTCGGCCAGTTGCACCGGAAACGTGGCCGGATGTGGTCGCTCCTTCTCGCGGCTCTGGATTGTTTGATAAGGAATGAACCAGGTATTGCCCCGACACCGTGCGTCGCGCCCCCGCGTATGCGACCAGCGAGCGATGTTGCTCTTGTCTTGATAAGGCACACCGAGCGCGAGTCGGTCGATGTCGATCTTGCCGTCGACAGTGAAGTGAAAGATGTATTCGTGGCAGTCGTTCAGGAATCTTTTTGAACTGATCGGTTTGAAATGACCGAAGGTCCGATCGTCAATGGCGATCGATTTGATCCAATGAATCGTGTTTTGAAGAACGAACAGGTCGCGCAGCTGAAAAACAATTTCGTGCGGAAGCATCGGGTTTGATGGCGCGGAACCGACATTGAGAAAAAATGAGCCGGTCGGCTTGAGAAGGCGACGAATTTGCGTCGCCCACACCGCGCACCAATTCAAATACGATCGTCGATCCTGTCGATCAGAATATTTTCGATATCCGATGCCGAGGTTATAGGGCGGCGACGTAACCACGAGATCGACGTCGGCATCAGGCAAGCGGGCCATGCCTCGAACGCAATCCTCGAGGCGCAGATGAAACTTGGTCACCAAAGAAAAGTGGCCGAACAAATTCGATTCGTACAGCGAATTCGTTATTGTTTAGGCAATGTCGGACAAACCTTCCAAGCTGAAGATTGCAGGGCGCGAATTCACCTCGCGCTTGCTTGTCGGCACCGGGAAGTTTGCTTCGAACGAATTGATGCGCGATGCGCTGGTAGCGAGTGGGACCGAAATTGTGACGGTGGCGCTGCGGCGCGCCGATCTTTCCGGCAAGCACGATCCGTTCGCGAATATTCTGGATTTTATCGATCCGAAACGCTTTCTGCTTTTGCCAAACACGAGCGGAGCACGCACCGCTGAAGAGGCAGTGCGGCTGGCGCGTTTGGCGGCGAGCGCCGGCTTGCCCAGATGGATCAAGCTCGAGATCCATCCCGATCCGCGTTATTTATTGCCGGATCCGGTAGAGACACTTGCAGCGGCTGAAATCCTCGTGAAAGAAGGATTCACGGTGCTTCCGTACATCAACGCCGATCCAGTCCTGGCGAAACGTTTGCAAGACGTCGGCACCGCCACAGTGATGCCACTTGGCTCGCCGATCGGCAGCAATCGCGGGATTGAAACCCGGCCACAAATCGAAATCATCATTGAGCAGGCGACGGTACCGGTCGTTGTCGACGCGGGTTTAGGAGCGCCAAGTCAGGCCGCTGAAGCGATGGAAATGGGCGCAGACGCAGTTTTGGTGAATACCGCGATCGCGATCGCGTCTGATCCCATCCGCATGGCGCAAGCGTTCAAAAAGGCGATCGAGGCCGGCCGTGAAGCGCACGAAATCGGTTTGGGCGAAAAGCAATGGACGGCTTCGTCGACGAGTCCACTGACTGCATTTTTCTCGAGTCAGGCGCAGTCCGGCTGAAAAAACTTGGGCGCAACAATTCTATTTGCCCCGGGTTCAAACGTGGAGATAGTCATGCCCTCCAACAGCCCCCGCGGCATTAAACTAGCTGCTTTCTTTCCATCAACCCCCATGTTCTTGTCCGAGCTAAGCCGGATTCGGCGCAGTTTGCCTATTCGCTGATCTAGAACCAGATCACAATGCGGAAACATCCTCATTCCCAATTCCGGCGTTCTAGTCCACGCGTTTTCGCAGCCATCGGCCTTTGTTTAGTTGGCGCATGGTTGGCGATGTTAAGTCTGGCGGCGCCAATGCCAGCTTCGTTTCAACCGGAGATAAGAGAAGGCGAGCGAGTGCGTCCGTCCGAATTTCGGGGCGATGTCCGGAACCTACCGAGGGACGTCTCTTCGGCGCAGAGGAACACATTCAGTCGGCGCCCGCTTGAGCATGATCTTCCAGTGCCAGCGACCAAGCAAGTTTTGCCTGGAGTGCAACCGACGACAGCGTCAACAACGGGGACGTCCACTCAGACGGTCCAGGGGCCATTGGCTCCAATGCCAGGTCCATCGACATCGTTCAACGGCATGAACTACAACGCAAATGGAGCCGGTCACCCGCCTGACACTGTCGGAGACGTGGGACCGAACCATTTCGTCCAAGCTGTTAATACGTCGGTAGGAATTTATGACAAAGCAACCGGCGCCGCTCTCGCAACTTTTACTTTCGACGGCTTATGGTCAGGTGCTGGAACGGGAACACCATGCGATACAGATCACGGTGGCGACCCGACTGTGATCTACGATCCACAGCACGATCGGTTTATTGTCGCCGATTTTTCGTGGGCTGACATTCAAAACGGTCCTTACTACGAGTGCATCGCGGTTTCAAAAACGAGTAATCCGGTCAGTGGAGGTTGGTGGCGGTATGCGTTCAGGGCAGACGACGCAGCCCATCCGTGGTTTCCGGATTATCCAAAGATGGGCATCTGGCCGGACGGTCTCTACATGACGACGAACATGTTCGACTGCCTAGATAGTGCCTGTAATAGCGCCCACTATAGAGAGGCGCGGGCGTATGCATTGAACATCGACGATCTTGTAAATGGAGCGACGCTCCGGAGCGTAGTAGCCGACACGAATTCCTCTCGTTTCAGTCTGCTCCCCAGTAATTACCGCGGTGCTGCTCCTCCTGCAGGACGAGAAAATTTGATGGTGGCAGAATCTGGAACCTTATACGCGTGGGAAGTTTACAAGTTCCACGTCGATTATGCACCTCTTACATCGGCGCGGCCGACCCAGTACCCGAGCCTTCTGGTAATGATACCGACACCCTGGCTGATAGGGCGATGATGCAGAATCAGTATCGAAACATCGGAGGCGTCGAGTCGCTTTGGGTCAATCACACGACCGGAACGCCGACCGGATCAACTCCGACGGGGATCCAATGGGCCCAGATCAATGTTACTGGCGGCACGATTAACACCACGCCGGTCCAACAGCAGATATTTAATAACGGCCCGGACGGTCTTAACCGCTTTATGGGATCGTTGGCCGTTGATCGTGTCGGGAATATGGCTGTCGGCTACACCGCTTCGAGTTCGACCGTCGCGCCGGACATTCGATATGCTGGCCGGCTATCCGCGGATCCGGCCAACACCTTGCCCCAAACGGAGGTAACGATGCTGCCATCTGTCACGCGCAGCGTGCAGTTCGGTAGCTGCGGTTCGTCCACTTGCACCAGATGGGGCGACTACAGTGCGATGAGTGTTGATCCGGTAGACGACTGCACTTTTTGGTACACAAACATGTACTTTCCGGTTAAGGGGTTAAATTGGGTAACCCGCATCGGCTCATTCAAGTTTTCGACGTGCTCAGCTGGTTCAACTCCGACTCCAACAGCGACGCCGACTCCTGGCGGCACTTCGACACCAACGCCAACTCCGACTCCGCCGCCGACCGGACCAGCAGTGATGCTGAGCCCGCCGCCCGGATCCACGTTTAACTCTTCCAGCGTCACCTTCCAATGGAGCGCGGGCAGCGCTACAGCATACGGACTAACTCTGGGCAGTTCGCCGGGCAGCCTCGACATTTACGCGTCGAGCCAACTACAAGTGCTTTCGAAAACGGTAAACAATATTCCTACCGACGGGCGCACCGTTTACGTGAGACTGTATTCCCAAGTTAATGGTTCCTGGGTATCGAATGGCTATACCTATAAAGCATTCAATCCCTCGGCTACTCCGACTCCTACGCCGACTCCTGTTCCTACGCCCACGCCGACCGCTACTCCAACTCCGACACCAACCGCTACGCCGACGCCGACAGCCACTCCAACGCCCACGGCAACTCCAACGGCGACACCCACACCGACGCCCACACCGACAGCCGCTCCAACGCCAACAGCCACTCCGACTCCGGGGCCGACCGTTGCTACGCCGTTTATCTCACCGAACGGCGGTACATTTTCGCAAAAAGTTACCGTGCATGTTTTCTGCAGTACTTCTGGAGCAACAATTTACTACACGACAAACGGAAGCACCCCCACCACCAGTTCGTCTGTTTATCCAACCGAAGGCATCCTTCTGTCAGGCGCGGGGACTAAGACGGTCAAAGCAATCGGAGTAAAGGGCGGCTTGAGTAATAGCGCGGTCGCGACGGCGACCTTCAACATTACGCCTTAGTCGAGTCGGCGCGCGTACTTGCGTCGTTGTAGAATTCAATCTGCCGCCCGCCGAGCCGGCGGACCACACGCCAACCGTTCTCCGCGGCAAGCGCGCAAAGATCTTGACCAGATATTGATCGCAAAATCCGGAGTTCCGCCGGATGGATAATGAAAATCTCCGGCTTAGTCGCGAGTCTGGCTGCGATTTTGGTCGTTAAGCCCGCGAGACCATCAATCTTTCCCATAAACGGATCTGCGGACATTTTGTCGTGATTTTTTCCAACCCTCAGTAGGACTAGGCCACTCTGGAGCTGGCTTTGATTTGCGATTTAATCTTTCGCGCAATGCGAGATGCGCTTTTCGCCCGGGAGAGGGTCCGCGCACATTCGGTTTTTTCATGTCGATCTTGGCCAGATTGTCGATCCGCCATCGCATTAGCGCAATTGGCGCGGGCGAGCTTCATCGGCTAAATTTTGTCGATGTTTTCGGAAACCATTGAGTTACGCGGCCATATCATCGATTCGCTCACCTTGCCAAAGGTGTTGGATCAGATCGTGACCCGCGGCGCCACTTTCAACATCGTCGAATTTAAGATTGGTCAAAAGCGCGTTGATCCCAGTCTGGCTCGAATCGAAATCACGGCACCGAGTCGGCCCGAGTTGGACGAGCTGATCCAGCGTTTACGCGAGCAGGGCGCGGACGTAAATCGCTCTCAGTTAGGCAATAAGTAAATGTCGATCTTATGCGCGCGCTCCTGCTTTGCCCGCCGGATTACTACGGCATCGAGTACGAGATTAATCCCTGGATGAGCCGGGCGCGCGGTGCGGAAGCGGCGCTGGCGCAAGAGCAGTGGCGCGGTTTGCACGCGACCCTTTCCAAACTGGATTGCAAGATCGAGCTGGTCCCGCCGCAACCGAAACTGCCGGACATGGTCTTTACGGCCAATGCCGGGCTCGCTGTCGGCAAGCAATTTATTCCGAGCAATTTTCGGCACAAAGAGCGCGCCGGCGAAGCGCCGCATTTTACCAACTGGATGGAAAAACGCGGCTTCCAAGTTTCCTCGTTGCCCAATGATTACTATTTCGAAGGCGAAGGCGACGCGCTTTTCGGAGGCGACGCACTTTTTTGCGGTTACAAATTCCGCTCCGACATTAAATCTCATCGCGCCGTCGCCGAGATGCTCGGATGTCTTGTTGTCTCGGTGGAACTTGTCGATCCACGCTTTTACCATCTCGACACTTGTTTTTGTCCGTTGCCCGACGGCGCGGCCGTTTGGTTTCCGGCTGCGTTCGACGAATATGGACAGCACGCCATTCGCGAACACGTTTCCGAGTTGATCGACGTCGCACCGGAAGAGGCAATGCACTTTTGTTGCAACGCCGTCGTAATTGAACGCGACATTGTGTTACCCGAAGGCGCGCCCAAACTCGTCACCGATCTGACTGGTCGCGGCCACCGCTGTCATCAGCTCCCAATGACCGAATTCCTCAAAGCGGGCGGCGCCTGCAAATGTCTGGCTCTGTTTTTGCCGCAGCGCGAAAAAATCTAAGCTTTTTTGTGCCGCTTGGCTTGCAACGCCGATTCGATTCTGCCGAGCGGCAAACAATTCATAACGTCGGCTTTAGTCAGCCAGCCTTTGCGCGCGATCCCAACGCCGAACCACAAGTCCTGCAATCGCTCCGTGCGATGCGCGTCCGGATTGATCACGCACTTGACGCCTTTCTCTTTCGCCAGCGGCCACCATCGCCAATCGAGATCGAGTCGCTTCGGTGCTGCGTTGAGTTCCATCCAGGTTCCAGTCGCGGCCGCGGCCTCGAGCACGGCCCGAACATCGATCAGATATGGATCGCGTTTTAACAACAATCGCCCGGTCGGATGCGCCAGGATCGTGACGAACGGATTTTCCATTGCGCGGATGATTCGCTTGGTCATTTCCGCTTCTGACAAATTGAAAACGGAATGGATTGAGGCGACCGCGAAGTCAAGTTCCGCCAAGATCTCGTCGTCGAAATCGAGCTTGCCGTCGCGGAGAATGTCGCACTCGACGCCGGCGAACACCCGAAAGCCATCGAGCTTCTTGTTCAACTTGCGAATAGCGACGATTTGCGAGCGCAGCTTTGCCGCGTCGATGCCGTGCGCCTGAATCGAGCTTTTGCTGTGCTCGGCAATCCCGAGATATTCCAAGCCAAGCTCCTGCGCGGCCACCGCCATTTCCTCGAGCGTATTGTGCCCATCGCTCGCGACGGTGTGACAATGAAAAGTGCCGCGTAAATTGTCCTGCTCCAATAAACGCGGTAGCGAATGTTTCTCGGCAGCTTCAAATTCGCCACAGTTCTCGCGCAATTCCGGTGGCACGAAATCAAGCCCGAGAGCGCGATACAAATCCGCTTCTTCGCGAACGGTTGGAAGCCTAATTGTCGGCCTTCTAACTGCCCGTCCGGCTCGGAGCTTTTGTGCTTTTGGATCGGGCGGCAAACGCGCGAGTCGGTATTCGTTCAACGTCCAGCCGCGCGCAAGCGCCCGGCTGCGCATCTCGATGTTGTGTTGCTTGCTTCCAGTAAAGTAATTGAGCGCGAAGGGATATTCCGCCGAGCTGACAACCCGGAGATCGCATTGAATCCCTGAACGCAATCGCACACTCGTTTTCGTCGGACCTTGGGCGATGATCGATTCCACCAGCGCATGTTTGACCAAAAATTTCGTAATCGCGGCCGGTTTCCTGGTCGCGACCACAAGATCGACATCGCGCACAATTTCCCTGCGCCGGCGATAACTTCCAGCGACATCCACTTGGAGGGCGTCGGCATGCGCTGCTAAATCTCGCCGGAGCGACTCCGCGTCGGCAGCAATCTGCCCAAATTGAAAATATCCGAAATGCTTCGCGCGCTGCTCGATGGCCCTGCAAATCTTTGTTTGCGTCGTCTCCCCAAAACCCGGCAATTCCGCGACGCGGCCGGACTCGCAGGCCTGGCGCAGTTGCTCGATTGAGCTGACGTGAAGCTGCTCGTAGAGCGCTTTGATTTTCTTGGCCCCGAGACCGGAGATTGAAAATAATTCGAGAATCGCCGCCGGAAATTCGGCCCGCAACTCCTCGAGGTATTTGAGTTTTCCAGTGCCGGCCAATTCTTTGATCTTGGCCGCAATCGCTTTGCCGATGCCAGGAATTTTGCCAAGGGCTTCCTCGTCCTGAAGATCGGCCAGATTTCCGCCAAATGTTTCCAGCGAACGCGCGGCATTTGCGTAAGCTCGAATCTTGAAAGGGTTCTCGTCCTTCAATTCGAGCAACGTCGCAATTTCCTCCAAAACCTCGGCGATTTGCGATTTCGTCATTCCCTTGAACCGTTACCAAAGATTCCGAACATGGCGAACCAGTCGCTAAAATTAATCGAATGCCCACGCGACGCTTGGCAGGGCCTGCCGCGCAAGATCCCGACCGAATTGAAGGCTCAATATCTCCGCGCGCTGATCAGCGCCGGCTTCAAACACGTCGACGCCGTGAGTTTTGTTTCGCCAAAAGCTGTTCCGCAAATGGCCGATAGCGAACAAGTCCTCGAGCAACTGGAAGCGCCGACGGATGTCGAGATCATCGGCGTCGTGGTCAACGAAAAAGGGGCGGAACGCGCGATCGCGACAAAGCGCATGACGACGCTCGGATATCCCTGCTCAATTTCACCCACATTTCTGCGGCGAAACCAAAATCAATCGCCGGATGAGAATTTCGAGGCGCTCGAGGCAATCAAGAAGCGCGCCGATGATGCCGATGTCGATCTTGTCGTTTATGTCTCGATGGCATTTGGGAATCCGTACGGCGACTCATGGAACGAAAACGAGCTTCGGGCAGCAATTGCGCGCATCGCCGAGCTTGGCATTCAATCAATCTCACTGGCCGACACCGTCGGAATGGCAGACGCGACTCTGATTCAGCAAGTCGTCACGACCGCGATGACATCGGGCAGTGCGTGCGAGATCGGCGTCCACTTGCACAGCACACAGGCCGACGCGGTCGGGAAGATTCTCTCCGCTTACGACGCCGGTTGCCGAAGATTTGACTCCGCGATTGGCGGACTCGGCGGCTGCCCGTTCGCGCAAAACGCACTCGTTGGAAATATCCCGACCGAAAGCGTGATCGCGGCGTTGAAGCAACGCGGCGTCGATCTGCCGCTCAAGATCGGTAATGCCGTGGTGCTCAACAGCAAGATTGCCGGCGAATTCGCCTGACGAATGCAGTCAGCTCACATTCGGCCGCGCTTTTGGTAAAAGGCATAGCGATCGAGAATCGATTCGATGTATTTGCGCGTGGCTGGGAAATTGATGTTACCCAGAAATTCGGTGGTCGTAATTCCACCGGCTCCAACCCAGCGCTGAACGCGACTCGCGCCCGCGTTGTATTCGGCGAGAGCAAACGGCAATGGTTCGGATTCGTTCTGCCACCGCTCGAGCGCGCGTCGCAAGTACCACGAGCCGGCTTCGAGATTTGTTCTCGGATCGAAGAGTTGCTCGAAATTGAAATTCTCGATCTTGTGTTCACGCGCCCATTCATTGGCGGCTCTCTCACTTACTTGCATCAAGCCGCGCTCGCCCGCAGTTCCATACTTTTGACAATCGAACCGGCTCTCGCGCCAGACTACAGCTTTGACCAGCATCGGGTCGAGCTGATGCTCCGCCGCGACCGACAGAATGAGTTTATCGTATTGTTGAAATCGCGCCGGGCTGACCCATTCGTAAAAACTGTAAAGCGCATCCCCGGACCGGAGCGCGAGGTAACCGAACCCGGCCGCCAAAGCGACCAGGACGCACAGAACCAGTTTTAAGACAAACCGGGCCATCTTATTTCAGGAGCTCATGCTCGTGATCGACTTAAACTTCAATTAAATTGTCAGCCAGCAAGATGATGAAGCCCAATTACGTCCGCGTGATTATCGACCGCGCCATTCAGCGCGAGTTCGATTACTCCGTGCCGGAAACTCTGGCCGATCGAATCGACATTGGTTCGCGGGTGCGGGTTCCGTTTCGAGACAAGTCCGCCCTCGCCACGGTTCTTGCCACGTTGGAGCAAAGCGACGCGAAAGGCATTCGGCCAATTGAAGCATTGGTCGGCGAAGCTCCGGCAATCAGTGAATCGCTTCTCGAACTGGCGAAATGGATGAGTGCCTATTATTGCTGCCCACTCGAAACGGTCATACGCAGTTTGCTGCCGCAAGTGATCCGGCGCGCGGAGGTTGGTTGGAAAAAACGGCTCTTGGTCCAGCCGCTAACAAAAATCGAAAACTCCGAGGCCGGCGTGGCGGATAAGATCGACAATCTGCGGAAACGTGCGCCGCGTCAGGCTGAACTTTTCGACGCCATTGTCAGACTGGAGAAGCCAATGCCGGCTGCAGAATTGCTGCGCAAAACTTCGTTCGATAACCAAACGCTGCGCGCGCTCGTCAAGCGCGGCCTGATCAAGCTGCGCGAAGAAACGGTCGAGCGCGACCCACACGCCGACGAGCAATTTGTCGCGACAACAAATCTGGAGCTGAATGCGGAACAAGCTCTCGCGTTGAACAAAATCACCGATGCGCTTGCGGCGCCCGAGAGAGCCAAACCGATTTTATTGCACGGCGTTACCGGCAGCGGAAAAACCGAAATCTATCTGCAAGCGATTCGCGTTGCGCTCGAGCGCGGACGCAGCGCGATTGTGCTTGTCCCGGAAATTTCGCTCACGCCTCAGACGGTCGAGCGTTTCAAAAGTCGCTTTGCCGAAATGCATGAAGCCGTCGCAGTGCTACACAGTCATTTATCACAAGGCGAGCGCCACGACGAATGGCACAAGATCCATTCCGGCCGCGCGCGGATCGTGATTGGCGCGCGGAGCGCGGTCTTTGCGCCGCTGAAGGACGTCGGTCTCATCATTGTCGATGAAGAACACGAGACGACTTACAAACAGGAGGAAGCGCCACGCTATCATGCGCGCGACGTCGCGGTGGTCCGCGCCAAGATCGAGAAATGCGCAGTGGTTCTCGGAAGCGCCACGCCGTCGCTCGAGAGTTATCACAATGCGACGACCGGCAAATACGAACTCCTTACCCTGAGCCAGCGCGTGGACGACCAACGCATGCCGCTGATGCGGATTGTCGATCTTCGCCAGGAGCGCCGAAAAGAAAAGATCGCTCCGATTCTTTCGGAGAAATTGTCGCAGGCAATCGCGGATCGGCTCGAAAAACGCGAGCAGACGATTCTGTTTTTAAACCGGCGCGGTTTTTCCACCTCACTGCTCTGCAGCAATTGCGGCGAAGCGCGCAATTGTCCGAACTGCAGCGTCGCTTTGACTTTCCATCGGCACATGGCCCGATTGAGCTGCCATCTTTGCGGACACACCGCGGCCGTGCCGAAGAAATGTCCGGAGTGCGGCAAAGATTCCCTGATTTACGCCGGATTCGGGACCGAGAAAGTTGAGTCGACCGTTTCTCACCTTTTCCCGAAGGCAAATGTCCGCCGGATGGACGCCGACTCGATGACGCGCAAAGAAGCTTACCGCGAAACTCTAAGGAATTTCCGCACCGGGAAGATCGACATCCTGGTTGGGACTCAAATGATTGCCAAAGGTCTGCATTTTCCAAACGTGACGCTGGTCGGCATCATCAACGCCGACTTGGCGCTGCATCTTCCTGATTTCCGCGCGGGCGAGCGAACTTTTCAATTACTCACCCAAGTCGCGGGCCGGGCCGGTCGCGGTGAAACGGCGGGCGAAGTTTTCGTCCAAACTTACACGCCGTTTAGTCCCTCGATCCAGTTTGCGCGGCATCACGATTTCCCCGGCTACTTCCAACAGGAATTGGAGTTTCGGGAACGCTGCGATTTTCCGCCATTCAAACACGCTATCTTGATCACGGTCCGCTCCGCGCATGAAGGCCGGGCGAAATTGTCCGCCGAAACTTTGGTGCGCCGTCTCAAAGAATCGCTCGGCTCAGAATTCATACTCGGTGAAACCACACCGGCGCCGCTGGAAAAACTGCAGGGGCAATTCCGGTTTCATATTTTGCTCCGCGGCGAAGCGATCATGCGGCTGAGCCGGCTCGCGCGCGAGACGCTCGATAAATTGCCCCTGCCCGAAGACGTCATCGCGACCGTGGATGTCGATCCGTATCAGCTGCTCTAGCACATTCAAATTGCATCGGCGTTCCGAATTGGATTAGAAAAAGCTATGAGAAAGTCCCCCCTTGGGCTGGTCGTTGCCGCAATCGTTTGTTTTCCAACGCTGATCAGTCAGGCTGCTGGCCCCGCGCCGGCAGCGCTGAAAACATTCTTGGAACGCGAAGGTTTCGGCGGGTCGCCTTTGCAGCGGCGTTTCGGAAATCATCTCTTCGCCACCACGCTTATCAACGGCCGGAAAACGGCACTAATGATCGACAGCGGCTGTCCGATTACTCTGATCGACCGGGCAAGTGCGCAAAAGCTTGGGCTGCGGGTCGAGGAGACGAAAAAGTATATCGGCGGCGTCACTGGAGAAGCGGAGCGCTACGGCATAAGCAAGCTTGCAACGTTGGCAATGGGGAACTGCACATTCGCAAACGTTCCGGTGGAGGTCGCCAACGAAAGCCAAATCAATCTAATCGCGCGACCACATCTCGACGGCCTCTTCGGCGCGCATGAAATGGCGAAGTTTGGAATGATCGTCGATTGCGCGCGACAGATGATTTACGTCAATCCAAAAGGACCATCGGCGGCCACGACCCAAAAACTTGCGCAGTTCCTCGCCGGCAGAGGCTTCACCCGCATCCCGATGCGTTTCAACCCGGATCAACATTTGGATATCGATGCCGCGATCAATGGGCACCCCGTTCGCTTGATTGTTGATACTGGTGCCGCCATGACTCTTCTTTCCGCTCCGGTTGCCTCTGCCTCGGGCACGTCTTTGTCACCGCTTTATTCTGCGGGCGGACAGGGGATCGGTCACGTTCAACAGTTAACTTTGGGCGGGAATCTGATCGTTAACAACGCGGAAGTCGCCGTTGGCAGGGTCGCTAAAATGGTCGGGGCCGGAATTCTGGGCGAAGAATATCTATCGTGGAATTTCGCAGTCGTAGACATTGGCGGCATGAATCTTTTCCTTCGCCCGCCCGAGTCGGCGCCGAGAAAGAATCGTTGACGCGATTCGCCGCTCCCAAATACTTCCGATGTTTTTATCTCGATGCGGAAGATTCTAATCGCAATCGCGATAGCATGGCTGATTGCGATCACGTTCATTCAACGCGCGACTGCAACTTAGTGCTTGATCATTTTCGGGACAGTCGCCTTAGCAAGGCTGGTAAATGCGGCCACTGCGCTGTTTGCTGCCGAATCGCTCAGCCGTAAGAGGCCGATATCCAGATCGAGCTTCTTTCCCTGCAGTCGGATCGCTTTTAATTTCAAACTTTCCCTCCCTCGCAATGCGATCTTCGGCATTAACGTTGCTGCTTGCAAAGGCCCAAGCGAGCGAAGCAATGTTTCAATCGCGTTGATTTCGGCCACCATGTGGGGGCGGACCTGGTGTTTTAGACAAATTTCGTCCGTCATCCTGCGCATCACGAACGTGTCGGGCAATTGGAGTAGGCGCTGCCTGTGCAATTGTGAAAAATTAATCACGCGCCGATCCGCCCACGGGTGATTCTTAGCTACAATTAAGGCGAACTCATCGGTGCAAAGACGCTCATAGCGCAAGTTCGGAGAGTGACGGGTCAGAAAGCCAAGGCCGACATCCATGCGACCTTCTTCCAGCGCTGTCTCGATCTCGGTGGATGAAATTTCCTCGACCGTGATGCTGATCGCAGGATGATCGGCGGTAAAAAAGCCGAGGAGCTGCGGCACAAGCGGCACGTTGAGCACCGGGATAACACCCAAATGCAGCGCGCTGCGTAACTGTCCGGGGTCGCTGTGCAGTTCCTGAAGAAAATTCTCCAACTGGTGAAGGATCGCGCGAGCGTGCTCCTGAAAAATTAGGCCCCGCGGGGTCAGAAGAATCCGCTTCCCACGGCGCTGAAACAGGGGGACGCGAAGACCCGCCTCCAAATCTCGCATCTGCTGAGAGACACTCGGCTGAGAAATTCCGAGCCGGTCGGCCGCGCGACTGAAGCTACCAGCTTCGGCGACCGCGAGAAAATAGCGCAGATGGCGGATGTCCAAGGGTTCCGGCATGAAAACCGAATATTGTCTGGCTAAATTGCGAAATGCAATCAGGCAGCTTGATCTAGAAGAAACATTCTGCTTCCATAGGTAACGCTTATTGCGCTATTTCTAAAACCTCTGAATACGAAATGATTTTCCAAAAACTCACGACGGCGGCCGCGGTCACCGTTCTGCTCCTGGCCGGTTGCAGGAAAAACTCTGCTTCCAGCGCTGCTCACTCAAATAAAGTCCGTGTCGGCTATATCGGGTTGACCTGCGAAGCTCCGATTTACACGGCTTACGAGAAAGGCTTTTTCAAGGAGGAGGGACTCGAGCCTGAACTGGTGAAATGCAATTGGGCCACTTATAAAGACGCACTGGCGCTCGGCAGCTACGACATCACCCATCATCTGGTGATGTATTTTCTCAAACCGATCGAACAAGGTTTGGATGTACGGTTCCTGGCCGGCATTCACCGCGGATGTCTGCGTGTCCAGGCGGGCGTGAAAACAAATATTCACACGATTCAGGATCTGAAAGGCAAGCGGATTGGTGTGCCGGGAATGGGAACGCCACCATTCGTCTTCGCAAACCGTGTCTTCGGAACCCACGGAATTGATGCCGGGAAGGACGTTACCTGGAAAGTTTTTCCGGCGGGTGAATTAGGTCTGGCAATCGATAAAGGCGAAGTCGACGCCGTCTGCAACGCCGAACCGATCGGGAGCTTGCTAATCGCGGAGGGGAAGGTGAGAAACATTGCCGACCAGATACTGGACGAACCCTATAACAAAGAGTATTGCTGCGAGGTAATCGCGAACGGCAAATGGGTGGACGCTAATCCGGACACGGCGGCGAGAGCAACGCGTGCCCTGTTGAAAGGGGCCAAGTGGGTCGAAACCAACCCGAGGGCTGCAGCAGTCATGGCCGTGGAGAAAAAATATCTCGCCTCAACACCCGAATTGAACACGGCGGCCCTCGCGCGTTTGCGCTACATACCAAGTGTCCACATGGCTGAGGAGTCGGTTCACACCGCCGGCCGGGAGATGAAAGTGGCGAAGATGCTTTCTCCGGACACCGATACCGAAGCGCTCGCCAAACGTGCCTTCATGCATCTTGACGGCGTTACCGACGAATGGATTAAGACCTTGGAGGTGGAGAAAGTCGCCGGAGGCCAGGTTTCACCCGATGAAGATATCCGGCTCATCGCGGAGTTGGTTCAACAAGACACGGGAGATTCCTGCTGCCGAAGAAAAATGTTCGATCAGCCGGATCAGGATGCTCCGAATCTGGCCGACCCTGACGCACCGTGCCTCCCGAAAAACATGATAGCCGTCCAGAAATGAGTACTGCCCTAGAAGAAGTTCCGCCGTAACCTGCGATTGTTTTCAGCGACAAACGACTTGCCGGCGAAACAGCATTTGTCACTCCACCTGTGGAACTCATTTTGATACGCAAGAGTCATGCTGCAAGAAGAGATCACTGGCCGCCCTGAAATAAGTCCCCCTAAATCGACCACGCAGCTGCCTTCCGCGCCACCGCAACCAGACGTAAATGCGATCCAGCGAAGAGAAGGCGGATTGAAATTGGGTTGGCGCGCGCAGTTGGCGGTCCCTCTCGCAGCTTTAGTGGCGCTCGTAATTCATTTGCTCTTTTCGAAGAGGGCACCGGCGGTGGAAACGCATTCTTACACGCTGTTCGTCTACGAAATCGTCGGTGTGTCGATTGTCCTCGCAATTGCGCAACGATTCTGGACGCCATTGCGCTCCTGGATGCGGCACATGTGTCCGATCTTCACGGTGGCAATTTTGGCACTCGGTCTTTGGGACTTGGTTACATTTGGTTTCCAGCTGCTCCCGCTGCCGTACTTTCCCGGGCCAGCGGCGGTACTGCGCAGTCTAATTAGTGATCGCGTGCTTTTGCTGGATAGCACCTGGCATTCCCTCGCGTTGCTTCTAAGTGGCTACATGGTTGGTGTTCTCGTTGGCCTGATCAGCGGGATTTGCATCGGATGGTCGACTCCGATTCGATACTGGGGAATGCCGATGCTCAAGATCGTCGGCCCGATTCCAGCAACGGCGTGGATCCCTCTCGCGATGGTAGTTTCACCGTCCGCTATTGTGTCCGCAGCAGGCTTGATCGCACTGGCGGTTTGGTTTCCAGTCACCATGCTTACTGCTTCCGGCATTTCTAATACTCCTGCGTCTTACCTCGATGTTGCTCGGACGCTCGGCGCCGGACGCGCTTATCTCATCTTTCGCGTCGCGATTCCCGCAGCGGTCCCGAACATCTTTATCGGCTTGTTTATGGGACTCGGCGCATCCTTTCTAACGCTCGTGGTTGCAGAATCGGTCGGGGTGAAGTCTGGCCTCGGCTGGTATGTCAGTTGGGCGCAGGGCTGGGCCGAATACGGCAAAGTCTTCGCCGCCCTTATCATCATGGCCGCCTTCTTTTCAACCGTCATGACTCTTCTGTTTAAGGTCCGCGACCGCGTGCTGGTGTGGCAAAAAGGAGTAATCAAATGGTAACGCTTGCCCAGCCCGAGGCATCCTCGCTTGGCGTTCGGGAAATCCGGAAGAGTTTCCCCGCGCCCGACGATCCCCTCACAAGCCGGCCGGTCCTGGATGGAATCTCGTTCTCG
>QHPY01000195.1 GCA_003219215.1 Verrucomicrobiota bacterium
CGCTCCTACGGGCGCGACTGCGACCAGCGCCGGTTGCTTCATCACCGTTGCCGCAAGTGTCGCGGCGATGGCGCCGGCCACGACCATTGGTGCCGCTCATCCGGTGACGCTGGGCGGTAATCCGACTGGCAGCGAACAGAAGCTGGATGACACTATGAAACAGAAACTCGAGAATTTTTCCGTGAGCTACATCGAAGCAATCGCGGCCAAGCGCCATCGCAATGTCGATTGGGCGAAGTCCGCCGTGAAAGAAAGCGCGTCAATCAGCGCGGAGAAAGCACTCGAGTTAAAGGTCATCGATCTGATCGCGGTCGATCTTACGGAGTTGCTCAAGCAACTAAACGGTCGTGTGATCGATAGCAAGACGCTCAAAACCACAGGCGCCGAGGTTTCCGAGATCAAGATGTCGGCGTCGGAACACGTTTTTCAAAGACTCTGGCGGCCCGAGGTCATGTTCATTCTCATGCTCATCGCGATCTACGGAATCATCGGTGAACTGACTACGCCCGGAGCGATCCTGCCTGGCGTGGTGGGCGCGATTGCGTTAGTCCTTGTGCTTTATCTGGCGGCGATCCTGCCCGTCAACGTGACCGGGCTAGCGTTGATTGCGCTCGCGCTCATGCTTTTCATCTTCGATGTTTATGCGCCCACCCACGGCGTGCTGACGGTGGGCGGAATCATTTCGTTTCTGATCGGCTCGCTCATGCTTTTCAACCGCGCTGACCCGCTCTTTCGTTTGTCGCTTAGTTACATTATTCCAGCGACCTTGGTGACCGCACTGTTTTTTGTTCTCCTCATCGGAAAAGGCTTGCGCGCACAACTTCTGCCGATCAAAGCAGGAGCGGAGACGTTAATTGGAAAAACCGTGACCGCATTGACTGCAATTGACTCGCGCAGTGGCAGGATTTTCGTCGAGGGCGAGCATTGGAACGCGGTCAGTGACACACCGATCGAAAAAGACGAAGTAGTAAAAATCGTAGCCGTGCAAGGATTGACTTTAAAAGTAAAAACCAAAGGAGAATAAAGCCATGCCATTACTCGAAGGACTAGTGAGATTAGCTGGTTGGGTCGCACCAATCGTCATCCTGGCCGTGATCATCCTGCCCCAGGCGATCCGCATCCTGCGCGAATACGAACGAGGCGTGATTTTTCGTCTCGGAAAATTACTCGGCGCGAAAGGGCCGGGACTGATTTTTCTGATCCCGATCGTCGATCGCATGGTGCGCATGGATTTGCGCGTCGTGACCATTAGCGTCGAGCGACAGGAGGTGATGACGCGTGACAACGTGCCGGTAACGGTCGATGCGGTTGTTTATTTCCGCGTGGTCGATCCGCAAGCCGCGGTCGTCAAAGTGGAGAATTTTCTCAAAGCCACCTCGCTCATCGCCCAGACCACGCTGCGCAGCGTGCTCGGCCAGGCCCCGCTCGATGATCTGCTTTCGCAGCGCGAGTCGATCAACCAGACATTGCAAGATATCATCGACAAACAAACCGAGCCGTGGGGCGTGAAAGTTACGGCGGTGGAAGTCAAGGACGTGGTCCTGCCCGACACGATGAAGCGTGCCATGGCCAAGCAAGCCGAAGCCGAGCGCGAGCGTCGCGCCAAGGTGGTGAATGCCGAAGGCGAATTTCAAGCCGCGGAAAAAATGGTGCAGGCCGCCGCGATGATGAGCAAGGAGCCGATTGCGCTCCAACTGCGCTTTCTCCAGACCATGCGCGAGATTTCCAGCGAGCACAACACGACCACGTTTCTTCCAGTCCCGATCGATCTCTTTACGCCCTTCATGAACAAGAGCGGGCCAACTAAACCGCCCGAACCATAGACAAAGTGGGAGCGACTTTAGTGTCGCGATCTCTTGGAACTCATTTCCGCTCCTCGAATTGTAGGTTTAGCAATCATGCCACTCGATTTCGATCGCATTCGCGCGGCGCATGAGCGGGTTCGATCGTACATTAAACGAACGCCGGTGTTGACGAGTTCACGGCTGGATGAGGCGTGCGGCGCGCACTTGTTTTTTAAGTGCGAGAATTTTCAGAAGATCGGCGCGTTCAAAGCCCGCGGCGCGACCAACGCCGTCTTCGCACTCGATGATGCGACTGCGAAGCGCGGCGTGGCGACGCATTCGTCCGGCAATCACGGAACAGCTCTGGCGCGTGCGGCAAAGCTTCGCGGCATCCCTGCGCACATTGTGATGCCGAAGAACTCAAGCAAAGTGAAAGTGCGCGCGGTCGAAAGTTACGGTGCCCAGCTGGTTTTTTGCCAGCCGACGCAACAAGCGCGCGAGGCGGCGTGCGCGGACGTGATCGCGAAAACAGGAGCGGCCCTGATCCATTCTTTCGAAAACGAAGACGTGATGGCGGGGCAGGGGACAGCAGTTGTTGAATTGCTCGAGGTGCCGTTGCCGCAAAATCGATGCGCCCGAAAATCAAAGTAATCGCCGCTGAACCTGCAAATGCCGACGACGCAGCGCAATCGTTTCGCGCAAAGAAACGAATCGTGACGGAAAAGAAATTCACGATCGCCGATGGACTGCGCACAAATGTCGGCGAACGAACTTTTCCGATCATCCAGCGTTACGTCGACGACGTCGTGACCGTGAGCGAAAACGCAATTGTCTCCGCGATGCGGACGATTTGGGAGACGATGAAAATTGTTATCGAACCATCAGCGGCGGTTCCCTACGCCGCGATCGCCGAACATAAGATCGACATCGGCGGCAAACGCGCCGGCATCATTCTTACCGGCGGCAACGTCGATCTCGACGCGCTGCCCTGGAAGTAAATGCTGATAAGAAAGTATCGCGCATTTAGCGCGTTCGAGTTTTTGTTGGGGCGTTCATCGTCATCGGCCATAACGTTTTCCGCGTTTTGCCTAACGAAGTACCGATTCTTTTCGTGCTCGGTTTGCTTTCAGTCCGTCTCCGGGACGGGCGCTGGTCGGCGATCGGTTTTAAATGGCCGGAATCCTGGATGCGGGTGCTGTTAATCGCGCTTGGCGCGGCAGCGGCGCGAATTTGCCTTGGCGACTTCGTGATTGAGCCTCTAGCCGGGAAATTTTGGCCGGCGCCGGTTGCGCCCGCGCTGGCAAACGAAATTGCCGGCAATCCTAAAGTTGCGGCGCTTGCTTTGCTGATTGTCTGGACGTTTGCGGCGTTCGGCGAAGAAATCGTCTATCGCGGCTATCTCATTAGACGTGGAGCGGATGTCGGTGGTGCATCAAAGGCGGCGAACTGGATCGCAATGTTGCTGGTGTCGATCTTATTTGGTTACGGCCATTACTACAAAGGACCATCCGGAATTGTCGACTCCGGTGCGGCCGGATTGATCTTGGGAAGCGCGTACCTGTTAAGCGGTCGAAACCTGTGGGTGCCAATTCTCGCCCACGGATTCATTGATACGTTTGGAGTGATCGCTGCGTTCTTCGGTTTTGATCTCTAACTCCTGTCCTCTGTTCTCTGACCTCTATTATTTGAGCGTGATCTCGCGCATCGTTTTTGTGCCGAGAATTTCGCGAACGTCCAAACGTTTCACGGCCAGATCGCGCCGTTGCTCTTCGGAACCCATTACTTTCGCGATAACTGGATCCATTTTGTCGCGCAAATTGTCGAACGCCGCCCAGTTTGGATACTCCACCAAAATTAGAATGTTGAAGTCGTGCGGATCGGAGGCTTCGCCGTTCAGGATCTTGTAATCGAGGATGACCTTTTGTTTTTTCTCCTCGTCGTAAACCGGTTTCACCGTGCCCGTGATCTGCTTGATATATTCATCGGCCAGTCCGGTCTTGGTCTTGATCATTGTCAGCGTCCAAACCGGACCTTCGTTGTAAGGAGCGCTGCTTCCGCCGGTAGCTTTAGCGGCTGTCGTTGCAGGCGTTGCAGAGCTTTGCGCCAAACAAACGCCGGACAGACCGCAAGTTAATGCGACGATAGCAAGGATTCGTGTTCTCATGGCGGCGAAGCTTGAAGAATTCTCGACAGGATGAACAGGATTTAATTGAGTTTCAGTAGTTTAGGTTTCGAACTTTATGAAGAACAAGTTTTTCTCCGCGATTGTTTTGGTTGGAGTCGGTGGAGCGCTCGGCATCGCCGTCGCGCAAACAAGTCCGCCGATGATGAAAGCGGTCTTCGTTCACGAGTTCGGCGGACCGGAAGTTTTGAAATACGAAGACGCGCCGCGACCGGAACCGAAGGACGATGAAATTCTAGTGCGCGTGATAGCTGCCGGAGTGAATCCGGTGGACGCGTACGCTCGTCAGGGAATGTTGGCCAAGCGCGGCCTGGACAATCGTCCGGCGATCATTGGTTACGACATTGCCGGCGTCGTTGAGAAAAGCGGCGCGAACGCGAAGAAGTTCAAAACCGGCGACGCAGTTTATTCCTATTTGTCCGTTATGCGCGGTGGCGGCTATGCGGAGTTTGCCGTTGCCAAAGAATCCGAAACGGCGCTCAAGCCTAGGAACATTAATTTCGTAGAAGCAGCGGCGGTCCCGTTGGCTGCAACGACAGCGTGGCAGGCCCTCGTTGATACGGCAAAGATCGACAAAGGCCAGACCGTGCTAATCCATG
>QHPY01000093.1 GCA_003219215.1 Verrucomicrobiota bacterium
TTCCATCCGGCCCGCTCGATCGCAAATGGACGAGTCACAAGGACCATTCCCGACTCGTTAGTCCAAACAATCGCCGCAAATTTGAGATCATCGTGGTTGGCAGCGGTCTGGCCGGCGGTTCGGCCGTGGCGACACTCGGCGAGCTCGGTTACCGCGTGAGATGTTTCTGTTATCAGGATTCGCCACGCCGTGCGCATTCCATCGCCGCGCAAGGTGGAATCAACGCCGCAAAGAATTATCAGAACGACGGCGACAGCATTTATCGCTTGTTCTACGACACAATCAAGGGCGGCGATTTCCGCTCACGCGAAGCCAACGTTTATCGGCTCGCCGAAGTCAGCTCGAACATTATCGATCAATGTGTCGCGCAAGGCGTTCCGTTCGCGCGCGAATACGGCGGCTTACTAGCCAATCGTTCGTTTGGTGGCGCGCAGGTTTCACGAACGTTCTATGCGCGCGGACAAACCGGCCAACAACTTCTGCTTGGGTGTTATCAGGCGCTTTGCCGGCAAATCGCCGCCGGCACCGTGCAAATGTTTCCTCAAACCGAAATGCTCGACATCGTTGTTGTGGATGGACATGCCAAGGGAATCGTCACCCGGAATTTGCGCACCGGTAAGATCGACAACGTCGCCGCGGACGCGGTCGTTCTCGCCACCGGCGGTTACGGAAATGTTTTTTATCTCTCCACGAACGCGCGCGGCTGCAACGTCACCGCGACGTATCGCGCTTATAAAAAAGGCGCGCTCTTCGCCAATCCCTGTTTCACCCAAATCCATCCCACCTGCATTCCGCATTCCGGCGATTATCAATCGAAGCTGACGCTAATGTCCGAGTCGTTGCGCAACGACGGACGCGTTTGGGTCCCGAAGCAGAAGGAAGACTGCAACAAAGCGCCGAACGAAATTCCGGAGGCTGACCGCGATTATTATCTCGAACGAAAATACCCGAGCTACGGCAACCTTGCGCCGCGCGACATTTCATCGCGCGCCGCCAAGGAAGTTTGCGATGAAGGCCGCGGCGTTGGCCCTGGTGGCCGTGGCGTTTATTTGGATTTCGCCGACGCGATCAAACGCGTCGGCGAACAAACCATTCGCGAACGCTACGGCAATTTGTTCGAAGTTTACGAAAAGATCACCGGCGAGAACGCCTACCATGTCCCGATGCGCATTTATCCCGCCGTGCATTACACGATGGGCGGGCTGTGGGTTGATTACAATTTGATGAGCAACATTCCTGGCCTTTTTGTGATCGGCGAAGCGAACTTTTCCGATCATGGCGCGAACCGGTTGGGTGCGAGTGCGCTCATGCAAGGCCTGGCCGATGGTTATTTTGTTTTGCCGTATACGCTGCCCAATTATCTCGCCGGACAAATGGGTAAGCGGCCATCAACCGATCATGCCGAATTTAAAAAGGCAGACAACGACGTTCGCGCCAAGATCGACAATCTGTTAAAAATAAACGGAAAGCGTTCGCTCGATTCGATCCATCGCGAGCTCGGCACGCTTCTTTGGGACAAATGCGGAATGGCGCGAAACAAGAATGGGTTAGAAGAAGCGCTCAGAAAAATTCCCGAGCTGCGCGAAAGATTTTGGCGCGAAGTCCGAGTGCCCGGCGATGGCGAAGATTTCAACCAATCGCTCGAGCGGGCCGGTCGTGTCGCAGATTTTCTCGAATTCGCCGAGCTCATGTGTTTGGACGCGCTCGCGCGCAATGAATCGTGCGGCGCGCATTTTCGCGAAGAACATCAAACGCCCGAAGGCGAAGCGTTGCGCGATGACGAGAACTTCGCCGACGTCTTTGCCTGGGAATTTCGAGGCAATCCCGCGACCGCGGGACCAAAGCTGTATCGCGAAGCGCTCCACTTCGAAACCGTGCATCTCGCCCAGCGAAGCTATAAATGAACTTCAAACTCAAAGTTTGGCGGCAGAAAGATCGACACTCGCGGGGAAAGCTCGTCGATTACGACGCGCCCGATATTCCCGCGCAAGCTTCGTTGCTCGAAATGCTCGACATCGTCAACGAGCGTTTGGTTCTCGGCGGTCATAATCCGATCGCGTTCGATTCCGATTGTCGCGAAGGAATTTGCGGGACTTGTTCGCTGACCGTGAACGGCGAAGCGCACGGTCCGGATCATCCCGGCGCGGTGTGCGAGCTTTACATGCGCAAGTTTCGCGACGGCGAAACGATCATTGTCGAGCCGTTCCGGGTGAAATCTTTTCCAGTCATCAAGGATTTGGTGGTCGACCGAAGCGCACTCGATCGCATCGTTCAAGCAGGTGGATTCATCTCGGCGCGCGCCGGTTCGGCGCCGGAAGCGAATTCAATTCCGATTCCAAAGCACGATGTCGACCTTTCGATGGAAGCGGCGGCCTGCATCGGTTGCGGCGCGTGCGCCGCCGCGTGTCCAAATGCGTCGGTGATGTTGTTTACCGCGGCAAAAGTTTCTCACCTCGCCCTTCTGCCACAAGGCGAGCCGGAACGAACCAAACGTGTGGTCGCTATGGTGCGCGCGATGGATGCCGAAGGTTTTGGCAATTGCACCAATACTTACGAATGCGAAGCGGTTTGCCCGGCGGAGATCAGCGCGAGCTTCATCGCCAAACTGAATCGCGAATATTCAAAAGCAACTTTGCGCCGCAGCGCCGGCGAATAATCAGATCGTTTCGCACGCGCTCGTCCAAATCTCACGATCGAGTTCTTTCCGCGCCCGGTTCGTCAGAAGATTGACATCTACCTTCGGACGCAGGACCGCAAAAACAGTTGAGCCTGAACCCGACATCAGCGCCGCGCGGACTTCCACCTGTTTCAGCAGCCATGCTTTCAGTTGCGCGAGAAAGACAAATTTCTCGAAGACCGATCGCTCAAGATCATTCAGAAGAGTTTGACCATCGAAATTCTGCGACTGGTATGAAATTCCGGGAATTTCCTTTGAATCCTGCCAGCGCGAGTAAGCCCATGCACTCGAAACCAAAAACGCCGGCTTGCACAGCAGAATCGATAATTTCTTTTTCAACTTCGTTGGGCTGACAATTTCGCCCCGGCCTTTACAAATGGCGGCTGATTCGAAAAGGAAAAACGAAACGTCCGACCCGATGGTCGATCCAAGCGTCACCAATTCTTCCCGTGAGAGCTTCGTCTCAAAGAGTTCGTTGAGCGCGCGCAGAGTCGTGGCTGCGTCGCTACTCCCGCCGCCAAGTCCGGCGCCATGAGGAATTTGTTTTTGAAGTTTGATTGTCACCCCGCCGCTAATTTTTGTTCTCTCAAAAAAAGCCTTCGCGGCGCGCACGATCAAATTTTCGTCGCCGCTCGGGACCGTTGGGTCGTCACAAGAGAAATCGATCCACCGCGACTGCCGGTCGATGTCGATCTTATCGTAGAGCGAAATTGGAGCGATCAGCGTCTCAATTTCATGAAAGCCGTCGCTGCGACGGCCGAGGATCTTCAAAGAGAGATTGATCTTTGCTGGAGCGAGAACTTGCATTGCGCTCATTTCAATTGTCATGTCGAATCACTACTTTGTCATTCCGACCGAAGTGGAGGAATTTCTACTGTTAGTCGGAAATATTAAGAGATGTCTCGACTCCGCTCGACATGACAAATGGAAATTGGAATGACAAAAGCAGGTGACAAGATAATTGTCGCGCTCGATGTAGCGACAAAAGGGCAAGCGCTCGCTCTCGTCGAGCAGTTGCACGATAAGATCTCGTTTTTCAAAATCGGCCTCCAACTTTACACCGCCCAAGGTCCCGAAATCGTGCGCGCGGTCCTGGCCACCGGTGTCAAAATTTTTCTCGACCTGAAACTACACGATATTCCCAACACCGTTGCGAGAGCAGTTGAATCGGCAAGCAGCCTCGGTTTGCAGATGCTGACGATTCATCTCAGCGGTGGTTCGGAGATGATTCGCGCCGCGACTGGGGTTCGTACAAATAACATGTCGATCCTGGGTGTGACTGTTTTGACAAACGCAAACGACCAAACGCTGCGCGAAACGGGAATTTCAGACACATTCGACAAACAGGTGGTGCGATTGGCAAAACTTGGCATTGAAAATGGGATCGACGGAATGGTGGCGAGTCCACACGAAATCAAATCGCTGCGAGCCGAATTCGGCGACAAGATCAAAATTGTCGTTCCCGGAATTCGACCGAGCTGGTCGGAGCCTGGCGATCAAAAACGATTCATGACGCCGCGCGAAGCGATCGAGGCCGGTGCTGATTATTTGGTAATCGGCCGGCCGATCACCGCTCACAAAAATCCGCGCGAAGCCGTCGAAAGAATTTTGCGAGAGTTTCAGTAGAATTTCCCTCACCTCCCTCCTCTCCCTGAGGGAGAGGAAGCCGGCTGGCCGGCAGGTGAGGGTCATAAATTCGCTACAGATGACAAAGCCCTTATTCGCTCCGCTGGACATCTATCACGATATCGCTTCCCGAGCGGCAGCGCTCAACATGGCGATTGATGAAGCGTTGTTGGAAATCGCCACCGGACCAGTGATTCGTTTCTACAAATGGGATCACCCTGCACTTTCGTTTGGATATTTTGGAAAGTTTGCCGATGTCGCAAATCATGCGGGGCAACGTGACGTCGTCCGGCGCTGGACGGGCGGCGGAATCGTTTTTCATGGGGACGACTTGACCTATTCGATCGTTATTCCGGTTTCATCAGGATTTTTCGCCGAGTCCCCAAAAAAAATTTATGCTGCGATCCATTCGGCGCTTTGCCACGCTTTGAAAGAAAATGGCGCTGCTGCCGCGTTAGCACCGAACAACTCATCAAAGATTTCCGACCTTTGCTTTGCCAACCCGGTGCTTGCAGACGTGATCGTGAATGGTCGCAAAGTGGCAGGCGCGGCGCAACGCCGCACGCGACGCGGCCTATTGCAGCAAGGCAGCATCCGGGATGTCGATCATACCGACGAATTCGCGGATCAATTCGCGAGCAAACTTTGCTCCAAGTGTTACCACAAAACGTTCGATGAACGTTTGATCGCGCGTGCTCACGAAATTGCCGAGCAGAAATATGGCGCGGCCAGCTGGCTCCAGCGCCGCTGAAACAGGCGCGAAGGAAATTATTCCCGTCGAAGCGGTCGTGTTGCTTTGACAACAGACAAACCGCCCCTCTATTCTGCGTCGGTGGAAATTTCTGCACGCTCAGGTCCGGGTCGGACTGGGATTAAAGCGAGTGCTTCTTCTCTCACGCCATTGGCGCAAGTAACGCAGTTAGTCCGACCGCAACTCGATCAGGTCGAAGAACGAATCATCAAACAAGCGACCGCCTTTGACCCGGCCATTGAAGGTTACGTCACCTACGCCATCGGCGGACGCGGGAAACGTCTGCGGCCGCTGGTTGCGCTCCTGGCCGGCGGCGCGACTGGCCAAATCAACACCGGACATGTCGATCTTGCCGTGATTGTTGAATTGATTCACGTGGCGACGCTAGTGCACGACGACATCATGGACGAAGCCGAGCGGCGCCGCGCGCAACCGACTGTCAACGCGCGCTGGGGAAATTCGCTCAGCGTTTTATTGGGCGATTGCCTTTTCGCGCACGCGCTCACGTTGTCCACTAATTTTGAAAACGCGGACATTAGCCGGGCGATCGCGCGAACAGCCAGCGAGATTTGCTCGGGCGAAATGATCCAAACACAACGCCGCTTCGATTTGAAACTGGAGGTCGAGGACTACTTGCGGATTGTGGAAATGAAAACCGGCTCGCTCTTCGCGGCCGCGGCCGAATTGGGAGCGACAATCAGCCAAGCAGACGCACGATCAACTGAAATCTTGAAAACTTTCGGCATGCGCATCGGCACCGCCTATCAAATCTACGATGATTGCCTGGACATTGCCGGGAATGAAGGAACGACTGGGAAAACGCTCGGAACCGACCTTCGCAAAGGCAAATTTACTTTACCCATTCTTATTTTCTTGCGGGCCGCCTCCGAATTCGAGCGCGAACGCTCTTGCAGTCTTATCTTGGAAGGAAAATGCGACGAAGTCAGTCAGATGTTGAAGAACGGCGCTGGTAACGGCGCCCTGAGCGAATCAATCACAACTGCAAATGACCTCATTCGGAGCGCCCAGGCCGGAATGAAAGCGCTTCGTCCAAATGCGCACACCGAGGGGCTTCTCGGATTGGGCGATGCGCTGCGCGCAATGCTCGAGCAGTTGCGCACGTAGCGATGGCGCAGGTCAAAATTCGTGAGATGCCGCAGGAAGAGCGGCCGCGCGAAAAACTCGCCGCTCATGGCGCGTCTGCTCTGACCGATCCGGAATTAATCGCAATTTTACTGCGGACGGGCATGACCGGAAAGAATGCTGTCGAAGTTGGGCGCGACCTTTTAAAAGAATATGGGTCACTGCGCGGATTGAGCCGCTGCACGGTGGACGAACTGAAAAAAGTTCGCGGCGTCGGTTTCACAAAAGCGGTGCAACTGGCGGCGGCTTTTGACCTCGGAAATCGTCTGGCGCGGGAGATGTTGGCTAATCAAAAAATCGATTCACCCGAGCTCGTCAACGAACTCGTCGGCGGCGAAATGCGGATGTTGCGCAAGGAGGCGATGCGCGTGGTGCTCCTTGATACGCGTTATCATCTGATTCGGACCGAAGATGTCTCGACCGGCACCGTTAATGAGAGCATCGCCCATCCGCGCGATGTTTTTCGTCCGGCGGTGATTGCGTCGGCGTATGCCGTGATTGTCGTGCACAATCATCCCTCCGGCGATCCATCGCCAAGCCAGGCCGATCACAGCCTGACGCGACGCCTGGCCGAAGCAGCCGAGCTGATGCAAATCAAATTGCTTGATCATATCATTATCGGCGCGCAATCAAACAGCGGCCCGGGCTATTTCAGTTTCAAAGAAGCAGGCGTGCTGTGAAAATTCATTCGACGGCGATTGTCGATCCAACGGCAAAGGTCGCGGCTGACGTCGGGATCGGGCCGTATGCGGTTGTCGGGGCTCGCGTCGTGATCGGCGAAAGATCGACAATCGAGTCGCACGCTGTAATTAATCCTGACGTTACAATCGGCGTGGGCAACTTCATTGGGCACGGCGGAATTATCGGCACTGCGCCACAAGACCTTTCGTTCTCTCCGGGACGCAAAACGTATGTCGCAATTGGAAACGAAAATGTGATTCGCGAGCACTGCACGATTCATCGCGGCAGCGCCGAAGGCAGCGTGACCAAAATGGGCGACAAGAATTTTCTCATGGCCGGTGCACACGTCGGCCACAACTGCGAAATTGGAAACAACGTCATCATCGCGAACAATTGTTTGCTGGGCGGCCACGTTTCCGTTGGCGACGGCGCGTTTCTCGGCGGCGCCTGCGTCTTTCATCAACATATGTGCGTTGGGCGGCTCGCGATCACGCAGGGCGCATCCGCCTTTAGCAAAGACATTCCGCCATTCGTGATCGCGGCGGAACGGAATTACGTCTTCGGCTTGAATGTGGTCGGATTACGCCGTGCTGGACTCAGTGCCAAAGACCGCGATGAAATTAAAACGGCATTCAAACTTGTTTACACGAGCGGATTGAACATTGCCCAGGCGATTGAAAAAGCCGCGACGATAAAATTCGGGGCCGCGGCGCGCGAATTTATTGATTTCGTCGTGCACGCGAAGAAGCGCGGCATTTGTCCGTATCACCACCACGAAGGACGCGAAGACTACGAAGATTGACCTTTGTTAAAATACTTCGTGTTCCCTCGTGCTCTTCGTGGTGGAAGAAAGCGTTAAACCAGGCCGAGAAGCGCGAGCATGCGGCCGGTCTTCCCTTTCTCGGCGCGATAGGAGTAGTAACGATCAGTATCGCAGGCGGTACAGACGCCTGGGTCGTGAATATTTTTCGCGCCGGCCGCGCGACACTGTTCGATTATTTTCGCAGCAAAATCGATTTCGTAATGCGGCGGACGAATGCATGGACTTAGTTGCACTATCAACTCAGCCGGGTCCGATCGGAAATGTTCCCGCATTTGCTGGATCGCTTTCGAAACAATAGCCCGCTCGGTGCCTTTCTTGCCGGAATGGACGAGGCCAATCGCCGGCATTTTTGGATCGACAATGTAAATCGCGCAGCAATCGGCCACGTGAATGCCGAGCGCGATCCTTTTCTGATTCGTGATCAGTCCGTCACACCCGGCGAATTCTTTATCGCGAGCGACGGGTTGATCGACCGTCGCAATTTTGTCGCCGTGAATTTGCTGGGCGGTAAGCAGCGGCCAATCAGCCATTCCGATTTCGTGTCGCGCTTCGCGGTGAACGACATCAAGCCGTTTCAATGCCTCGGTCTTGTCGTGCGAAACATCGATCCCTCGAACGCGTTCGATAAATGCGTGACGACAAACGCTGGTTGCGGTTAGCGCCGGAAAAAATTCGACCGGAGCGCGCACATTCACCGCAAGAAATTTTGCCTATTTCGAACTGGGCTGCTCCGAAACCGTTGTTGTCGTTGTCGTAGTTTGAAACCCGGCATTGCGCTTCGGTCTGCCACGCGCATCGACATCGCTGCCCGTGTAATAAGTGCTTCGCTTTGTCGCATGCGGCGCAATGCTGTCGAATTGCTCGGTATAAGTGCTTTGCATGCCGGTGACTCGATTGAGCTCGGCCAGGCTCGAGTTGTATCCGAACAACGCCTGCAAGTTTGTCGATTGAGCTGTAGTCAGCTGCACTTGAGCGTTCAAAACGTCAAGCTGGGTGCCAGCGCCTGCATCCAGCCGCGCCTTTGCTAGTCGCACGGCTTCGGCAGCGGTCTCCAGATTTTTCTCCGTTGCTTGGATTGACTCCTGGTTTTGCGCCAGATTTGAAACTGCCTGCTGAATTTCGAGCTCAACCTGACGCACGTCGTCGTCGTAAGTAATTTCGCTTTCCGAAAGCAGCGCGCGTTGTTGTTTGATCTTGCCCCAGGCCATACCGCTGTCCCAAATGGGCCAACTTCCGGTCACGGTAGTGAGCCAACCTTTGGAAACATCCCCAAAGCTCGAATTGAATTCGGAACTTAGCCATTCGCCACCACCGTTCGTATTGACGGTGGGCAACCAACTGCCGATCGCCACGTGCACCTGCTCAATTGCATTCAGCACGTTGGCGCGCGCCTGCTTCAAGAACGGCCGGTTGCGTTTGCCTTCTTCGATGGCAGCCAACAGATCGATCTTGCGCGGGATGTAAGTGATGTGACCGACCGCGCGCAGCGGCGCCGCATTTCCGCGCGCCGGATTGAAGTCCAGCCCGAGAGTTTTGGCCAGCTGCAGCACGGAGATGCGATAACTGTTCCGCGCCGCAATTAGTTGCGGGATTTGATTGTAAAGTTGGACCTGGGCCTGGAGAACGTTGAAGCGCGGAACGGTTCCGGCTTCAAAACGGTTTTGCTGATCTTTCAACTGACTCTCTAATAGATTTACCGATTCCTCCTGCACCACGATCAACTCGCGATTGACGATCACCTGATAGAACTGCGTTTTTACATTCGCAATCGTTTGATCATTAAAAACCAGCTGCGATCCTGTCACCTTGACGTTGTAGGTGATATCACTGCGTAAATTCTTGATGCCGCCAATGCCCGTGCCGGGTGCCGGAGTCGGTCCGCCGCCGAATGTCGTAAAACTCGTGGTGTTCTCGCGCAGATTCGGATCCGTCCAATCCCAGGTAAAGCTCGGGCCAATCTGCGGTAGCGCCTCCGCCCGAATCGAGATGATCACGCCTTTGGTCCGACGGATTTCTTCGAGCGCCTGGAGAACGGTCGGATTTTGAGCAAGCGCGGTTACAACAGCCTGGTCAAGCCGGAAAACGGGGGCACCTTTCT
>QHPY01000094.1 GCA_003219215.1 Verrucomicrobiota bacterium
CCACTTTATTTCAGAGTATGATAAATGAACAAAACGAATCCTAAGCTCGCTGGAGAAGAACTCAGACTGCCAACGGATCTTCGCAAAGCTCTCGCGGCTAGCCGGGTGGCGAAGGCTCAGTGGAGCGGGCTCACGCCGATCGCGCGCAGGGACTTTATTAGTTGGATCGACTCAGCCAAACAACTGGAGACACGTAGACGCCGGATTGAGAAAGCCCGGTCGATGCTTGCGGCCGGCAAGCGACGCCCCTGCTGTTATTCAATAGTGTCATTGAATCTTTACACAGCCCTCGCAGCTACCCCGATGGCGAAGGCTCAATGGAGCGATCTCACGCCGATCGAGCGGAGGGACTTTATTAGTTGGATGGACTCAGCTAAACAACCGGAGGCACATAGACGCCGGATCGAGAAAGCCTGCGTGATGCTCGCGGCCGGAAAGCGACGCCCCTGATTTTTCAATCTCTTAAGTGGTTGAATCTCGAGGAGGCACGTCACACAGGCCGGCCGGTCGGCTTGGAGGTGCTGAAGGTGAATCCCCAAGATCCTTATATAAACGGCTTGGTTTCCTAACCACCGGTCAAACCGCAACCCATTACTTGATGAGAGCTACACCCGAACAACAGACCCGGCCTAACCAGCCGCCTGCAGCCGACGGCAAAAAGCGCCGCGGCTTACAAAACGAGTGAGAGAGTCCGAGCCGGACTGGCATCACCGAACTCGGCTATGCGTTGAATTCTAAGCGGGAAAAGGTCTCAGCACTATCGGGCCAGCGGATTGGCTGCGGTCGGCTTTTGGGTAACTTCCCGCCGCAGAGTGCTGGTGCTTTCGCCCCGCGCGCGTGTCCACCAGAGTACGATCGGCGAGGCGATAAAGATCGAGGAATAAGTTCCAACCACCACCCCGATGATAATCGCCAGCGAAAAATCGCGAAGGACTGCGCCGGCAAACAGGAACAAACACAAAATCGGAATGAGGGTGACGGTGCTGGTCAGAATCGTGCGGCTCAAGGTCTGGTTGATGCTCGAATTCATGATCTCTTCAATGGAACCGCGCCGGCCGCTCGCCAGACCTTCACGAATCCGGTCGTAAACGACGATGGTGTCGTTGATCGAATAACCGGCGATGGTCAGAACGGCGCCGACCATGGTTAGAGTCAATTCACGACCGAGCAGCGAGAAAACGCCGACGGTAATGATCACGTCGTGGAATAGCGCGACGATCGCTCCGACCGCGAACGAAAGCTCAAACCGGAGGGTAACGAAAATCAAAACGCCCAGAATTCCGAGGCCAAGCGCAACCAGCGAACTCTTGGCCAGCTCACCGCCGACCAAAGCGCCGACGCGCTCCGAGCGCTCCACTTTAAATCCGGCGCTCGGCATTGCCTGAATGATTTGCTTCTCAACTTTGTCGCTCGTGTTCAAGGGACTGCGCACAGTGATGTAATTCTTGCCGCCCTGGGCCGATTCCTGGATCGACGCATCAGCCAACCCGATCGGCTTCAACGCGTCGCGCACTTGTCCGATGTCGATCGTCGCCGGTGAGCTCAAGGTCACCAAGTCGCCGCCGCGGAAATCGACGCCGAAGTTTTTCTCGCCTTTGATGTAAAACGAAGTCGCGCCGGCCAGAATGAGCGCGAGCGAACACATGCAGGCGAGAAAACCTTTGCCAAGGAAGTTGATGTTCTGCGACGAAATCAGATGCAGCATCGAAATCTTTTTCACCTTGCCGGCATCAACCGCCCAACCGAGCGCGTTTCGGCCAACAATGAGCGCAGTGAAGAGCGACGCCAGAATGCCGAGCGTCAGCGAAATCGCGAATCCTTTGACCGGCCCGGTTGCTTTCCAAAATAAAATCGCAGCCGTGATCAACGTCGTCACGTTTGCATCGAAGATGGAGCTGAACGCTTTTTCGTAAGCGGTTTCCAACGCCACTTTGAGCGATTTGCCTAACGCCATTTCTTCGCGTAACCGCTCGTAAATCAGCACGCTCGCGTCGACCGACAAACCGATCGTCAAGATAATGCCGGCGATTCCCGGTAACGTCAGGACGAACCGGAACATCGTCAGCGCGCCAATTAAGAGGACGAGGTTTACGATGAGCGCGAGGTTCGCTACCAATCCGGGCAAGCGATAATAAATGAGCACGCACACGAGCGTGATCGCGAGTCCCATTAAACCCGCCATGACGCTCGCGCGAATTGAATCCATCCCGAGCGTCGGCGAAACGCTGCGTTCTTCTTCGATGCTGACCGGCGTTTGTAACGGATTCTCGAGAACGCTCGCGAGACCGCGCGCTTCCTTCTCCTCAAATTTTCCGGTGATGATGGCGTCGCCGCCGTAAATCGCATCGCGAATCACCGGTGCCGATTGAATTACGCCATCGAGCACGATCGCAAACCGATGCCCTTTATATTGCTCGGTGATTTTGCCGAATTGTTTCGCGCCCTCGCCATCAAATTTGAGCTGCACCGTCCAGCCTTCGTTGCCGTAATAGGCGTGCGATTCGCGGACGCGATCGCCACCGAGATCGGCTTTCTTTTTGACGAGCAAGCGTTCTTCGCGCGGCTTTTCATTTCCTTCCGCCGCCATTTTGTAAACTTCGATCCGATACTCCGGCGGAATAACTTCCTTGCCGCCATCAATCGCCCTCAAACGTTCGCCGTTGTCCGGAAAAACAAGGCGAAACTCCAGCTTCGCCACCCGCGAAAGTTGTTCACGTACCTCCTGAATCTTCGCGGTATCGAGACCGGGAATTTGGACCAGGATCCGATCGTTCCCGACCGGACTGATAACCGGTTCACTGACGCCGAAAACGTCCACGCGCTTTCGGATCACTTCGACCGCCTGGTCGAGCATTCCCTTGTTTACTTCTTTATCGGCGCCCATCAGACGAATCAGAAACGATGTGCCGCCCTGAATATCGAGACCGAGCTGAATTTTTTCTTTCGGCGGCCAAATGGTTGCGATGCTGAAAGCGACCAGCAGCATCACCAGCGTCGTCGCCAACAGCCGTTTTCGCAGACCGACGTCAGTCGCGAAATACCAGCCGAAAAGAACGAGCAGTCCGAGGCCGGCAAAAAATGTGAGAGCGGGACTCATCTTTTTGTCATGTCGAGGGAAGTCGAGACATTACTATTTCAGTCATTCAGTTTTCAAAACGTTACTGATCGCCGATTTCTCCATCTCGATCTTCACGTTGTCAGCCACTTTCACGATCACGGTGGTTTCCTTCACGTTGGCGATCAACCCGTGAATGCCGGCGTTCGTCACAACTCGATCGCCGGTTTTTAAACTCGAAACCAAACGCTGCTGCTGCTGCTGCCGTTTTTTCTGCGGACGAATCAGAACAAAATACATAATGACGATGATGAAAAACCAGAAGGGCAGGAGATTGAGAAAACCGGAAGCGCCCCCCGGAGCTGGAGCAGGCGCGGCCGGCTGCGCTTGAGCTAAGAAAATCGCTAAGATCGGCATCGGGGACTTTTGAGCGAGCGGGAGCTTAAACGCGAAACCTTCTGCTGCAACTGCATAGACGACTGACGAGGATTAATTTCCAAGCCACAAAGCGGGCTTAGTCCAAATTTAAGATCGTCACGCGTTTCCGGTTTGGTAATCATGCTTCGCCGTGTTTCGCTTGGAGCTTTGAATTCATTTTCGTCAAAATTGACGCCTATCGTGAGCGACTCGCGCAGAAATTTAGTTTGGCTTGCTTTGATTACGGTCGCCGCGCTCTCGCCTTTCCTGAATAAGGCGTTTCATGTTGACGATCCACTTTTCATCTGGATGGCCGAACAGATCACCAGGCATCCGCTGGATCCTTACGGATTCAAAGTGAACTGGGCCGGTTTCGCGCAGCCCATGACGGACGTGATGCAAAATCCGCCTCTTTGCTCTTACTACATCGCGCTGGTGGCAAGTGTTCTGGGATGGAATGAATCGGCTCTGCACGTCTCGTTCTTATCTTGGGCGGTGATGTCCGTGATCGGAACATTTTTCGTTGCGCGGCGGTTCTGTTCCTCTGCCTTTCACGTCGCCTTACTCACGTTCTTCACCCCTGTATTTCTTATTTCTGCCACTACCGTCATGTGCGATGTGATGATGCTCGGGCTCTGGATTTGGGCGATCGAATTCTGGCTCGCGGGTTTAGACCGAGAACAATGGTGGCGCTTTCTCGTTTCGGCGTTACTGATCTCCGCCGCGATCCTCACAAAATATTTTGCAGTGAGCCTTGTTCCGCTGCTCGCTGTTTACACTCTGGTCCGCAATCGGCGCTTGAGCGTGCATCTCACATGGCTGCTCATTCCGGTGGCGGTGCTTTCCAACTACGACTTCTTGACCGAGCAAAAATACGGCCGCGCACTTTTCAGCGGCGCGATTACAACTTCAGCGGCCGTCACATCAGGAACTAGGCTGCCGCGTCCGGTCAATGCGCTGATTGGCCTCGCCTCTATCGGTGGTTGCTTCTTCAGTGTGATCTTCTTTTGCTCTTTCCGCAGCAAGCGGCTGCTTGTCTGGGCCGTGATTAGCTTAGTTCTTTTTGCCGGTGCATTCCGATTTTTTGTTGTGCCGTGGCAGTATCTTGAGGCGGCTGAAGCGCCGGTGTGGTTCGAGGGCGGCATCTTTGCTGCGATTGGCGTTGGCATTTTGGCGATGGCTGCAGCCGATCTCGCGCGGCGACGTAGTCCGGATGCGCTCTTCCTTCTCCTTTGGATTGGGGGTACGTTTTTCTTTTCGACCTTTCTTAATTGGTCGGTCACAAGCCGAACACTGCTCCCGGCGGCGCCGGCAGTGGCAATCTTAGCGATGCGCCGAGCGGAGCAGCGACGGGCATCACGGGTGACGACCTATTCATTGGCAGCCGCTGCAGTTTGTTCGATGCTGATCGCGATCTCCGATTATCGCGATGCGCAATGCGAACGAGTCGCGGCCCGTTTTTTCCAAGAGCGGTATGCTTCCGGTTCGCGTCCCTTCTGGTTTCAAGGGCACTGGGGTTTTCAGTATTACATGCAACAGTGGGGCGCGATTATTTATGATCGCAGCAATCCACAAGTCAGGCCCGGGGAATTGGTTGCTGGCGCTTTTAGCGATGTGCAAGCATATCGATTTCCGGATGAGCAAATCATCATGCAGGACTGGTTGCGACTGACGGCTTTTCCTTTCCTCGGTGTATCGACTTTAGGAGGTGGCGCCAGTTTCTACAGCAGCTTTGGCGGACCGCTCCCTTGGATCGTCAACAATGTCCCGCCGCAACGTTACTATTGCTTCAAAGTTCGGTGACTAACTAGGTCGCCAGTGTTCGATACGTAACGAGCAGTCCGCCGATGAGGACATCGGCAGCTACACAGCGATGTCGACATCTCGCGTTTCGTAATTCGAAACGAATTCCCGGCGAAACTCGTCGAATGTGCCTTTGTCGATCTTGTCGCGGGCTTGTCGCATCAAATCGAGATAGAAATGCAAATTATGGAGTGTGATTAAACGGAGCCCGAGAATTTCTTCGGCTTTAATCAAATGGCGAACGTAACCGCGGCTGAATTCACGGCAGCTGGAACAAACGCAGTCCTCTTCGATCGGCCTTCTGTCCTTGGCGTACTCCGCATTTTTTAAATTGAGCGTGCCGGTGGCCGTAAACGCGGTTCCGTTCCGCGCGAGTCGTGTTGGCAGCACGCAATCGAACATGTCCATCCCGCGAGAAATCATTTCCAGCAATTGCGGCGGCGTGCCGAGCCCCATCGCATAACGCGGCTTCTCGTTTGGCAAGAACGGCTCGCTCGATTCGACCGCGCGAAACATTTCCTCTTCCGGTTCGCCGACGCTGACCCCACCGATCGCGTAGCCGTCGAAATCAAGATCGACGATCGCTTGCGCGCTTTGTTCGCGTAGCTCACCAAAGGTCGCGCCTTGCACGATTCCGAAGACCAGCTGACGGTCAATTGCGGATTGCCCAATGTCGGTCGTTCGATCTTCAATGTTCGATGTTGGCGGTTCGGCGTTGGACGTTGGGAGTTGGGCATTTTCTTTTGTCCACTCTTTGCAACGCTTGGCCCAGCGCGTCGTCATCTCCGCGCTTTTTGCGGCGTAATCGTACTCGCATGGCCACGGCGGGCATTCGTCCAGCACCATCGCGATGTCGCTGCCAAGCGCAGCTTGAATTTCCATCGCGCTCTCCGGTGAAATGAATGCCGGACTCCCGTCGACATGATTCTGAAAATGCACGCCGTTCTCGGAGATTTTGCGCAGCTTCGCCAATGAAAAAATCTGGTAACCGCCGCTGTCCGTTAGAATCGGCCGGTCCCAGGTCATGAATTTGTGCAGTCCGCCGAAATGTTTGATCACCTCAATCCCCGGCCTGACGAAAAGATGATAAGTGTTTCCCAGAACAATCGGCGCATTGAGCTCACGCAATTCGCGCGGACTCACCGCCTTCACACTTCCTTGCGTGCCGACCGGCACGAAGGCCGGCGTTTTAATCGCGCCATGTGCCGTCGTTAAACGACCGTGCCGCGCTCTCGATTGTCGATCTTGGGCAAGAAGCTCGAATATTTTCTGCATCGCAAAAGAGAAATTGCGCGTGTTCGCGCGGAATAACAACCAGCGCGCAAAATATTCTTTGCGACCTGCGCTTTTCCCTCTATATTCGCGGCTCACCGCATCAGGCGCGTGACAGTGTATTACGCGGCTGGGCGGGTTTTTTTGTCGCCTGGAACACGAGGTTTTTGGCGGCGCTTTATTCGGAAAAAATGCCCACGATTAATCAGTTGATTCGGAAAGGACGCCGGAAAGTGTCGGTGAAATCGAAGTCACCGGCGTTGACTAATTGTCCCCAGCGCCGCGGCGTGTGCGTGCAGGTAATGACGCGCACACCGAAGAAGCCGAATTCTGCCCTGCGCAAAGTGGCAAAAGTGCGGTTGACGAACGGCGAGGAAGTGATTGCCTACATTCCGGGCGAGGGCCACAATTTGCAGGAGCACTCGATCGTGCTCGTGCGCGGGGGACGAGTGAAAGATTTGCCGGGCGTACGCTATCATATTGTGCGCGGCTCGCTCGACAGCCTCGGCGTTGATGGGCGGCGCCGAAGTCGTTCCAAGTACGGGGCGAAGCGCCCGAAGGGTGGCGCGGGCGGAGGTGGCGGCGCGAAGCCGGCCGCAGCCGCAAAGGAAGCAGCGCCAAAGGAAGAGAAGAAATAAATTTTTGAGACGAAAGATCGACAATGTCGCGACGGAAAAGGGTTCACAAAAAAGAGGAGCGTGTCGATTCCCGTTACGGGAGTCCGGCGGTCGCGCGGCTCATCACCACGGTGATGAAGCGCGGCAAGAAATCGCTCGCCGAGCGCATTGTCTACACCGCGATTGAAAAGTCGCGGGAAGGTTCCGATTCAGTCGATCCACTCGAAGTCGTAAACAAAGCCATCGAGAACGTTCGTCCGCGGCTGGAAGTAAAATCGCGTCGGGTCGGTGGCGCGACTTATCAAGTCCCGTTGGAAGTGCCGCCCGCGCGCCAAATTTCTCTGGCCACGCGCTGGATTGTCCAATACGCGGACACTCGCAAGGGCATGCCGATGGCGCAGGCACTCGCTCAGGAAATCAAGGACGCAGCGGCAGGTCAGGGCAACGCGATCAAGAAACGCGAAGACACGCATAAAATGGCGCAGGCGAATCGCGCGTTTGCGCATTTCCGCTGGTAAATTTATGCCCGCGACGCTCGAAAAGAAAAAATCGGCCGCGGCGGGCCCGAACTCGCCGAATCGCAAGTTCCCGCTCGAGCGGACGCGAAACATCGGGATTGCCGCGCATATTGACGCCGGCAAAACGACGATCACCGAACGCGTGCTGTTTTACACCGGGATGATCCACAAGATGGGCGAGGTGCACGAAGGCACCACCGTCACTGACTGGATGGAGCAGGAGCGCGAGCGCGGAATCACGATCACTTCAGCGGCGACGACCTGTAGCTGGGCGCAACGCAAAGAAGAAGGCGTTTACAAAAGTTTCGAAGGAATCAAGCAGCGGATCAACATCATCGACACGCCGGGCCACGTTGATTTTACCGCCGAAGTGGAGCGTTCGTTGCGCGTGCTCGACGGCGCGATCGCTGTTTTCGACGGCGTCGCCGGAGTACAGCCGCAATCTGAAACGGTTTGGCGACAGGCCACCAAATACAACGTCCCGCGCCTTGCGTTCATTAACAAGATGGACCGCGTCGGCGCCGATTTCGCGATGTCAGTGGCCAGCATTCACAAGAAACTCGACGCAAATGCGTGGCCGGTGCTGTTGCCACTTGGCCGGGAAGATCAGCTCAAGGGCCAGCTCGATGTTATTAATAAGAAGGCGATCATTTACTCGGACAGCGACCAGCTTGGATCGACATATGAGGTCACGGATATTCCCCAGGAACATGCCGCCGCTGTCGACAAGGCTTACAAAGAGCTGGTGGAACAGATTTCCAATCTCGATGACGAAGTTGCGGAAGTCGTTCTGGAAGAGAAGCCGGTTACGCCGGAGATTTTAAAAGCGGCTATCCGCCGGCAAACGATCGCAAACAAATTTGTGCCGGTGATTGGCGGCTCGGCATTGAAGAACATCGGTGTGCAATATCTCGTTGATGCAGTCGTCGATTATTTGCCGAGCCCGCTCGAAATTCCGCCGGCCAAAGGGATGGAACCCGACACCCACGAGCCGATGGAAGCTCCGACGGACGATAACGGCAACTTCTGCTCGCTCGCGTTCAAACTTTGGAGCGATCCGTTTGTCGGCAAACTCGTTTTCTTCCGCGTTTATTCCGGAACACTTTCGAAAGGCGATACGGTTTACAATCCGCGCACGAACAAACGCGAACGCATTTCGCGGTTGATCCAAATCCAGGCGGACAAGCGCGAAGACATCGAGACTTGTTACTCGGGCGACATTGCCGCGATTGTCGGCATCAAAAACATCACGACCGGAGATACGCTCTGCGACGAAGATCATCCGATCTTGCTCGAGCCGCCGACGTTTCCTGATCCGGTCATTTCAATGGCGATTGAGCCGAAGACGAAATTGGACCAGGAAAAAATGGGTGTGGCGCTGCAGCGTTTGTCCGAAGAAGATCCGACGTTCAAGGTTTATACGCACGAAGACACCGGCCAGACCATCATTGCGGGCATGGGCGAATTGCATTTGGAAATCATTCGCGATCGCATGTTCCGCGAATTCAAAGTGGATGCGAATGCGGGCAAACCGCAGATCGCGTATCGCGAAACAATCACCACCAACGCGCACGGTGTTGGCAAGTTAATCAAACAGTCGGGCGGTCGAGGTCAGTACGGACACGTTGAAGTGGATTTACGGCCGGGCGAGCGCAGCAAAGGCCTCGTCGTCGAAAACAAGATCGTCGGCGGCGTTATTCCGCGCGAATACATCCCGGCGGTCAAGAAAGGTATCGAAGAAGCAGTGCTCGATGGAGTGCTCGGCGGCTACCCAGTCGTCGATGTTGAGGCGGACATTGTTTTCGGAAGCTTCCACGAAGTCGATTCGAGCGAGCTCGCATTCAAGATGGCGGCGATCTTCGCAATGAAGGACGGCTTCCGGCAGGGAAAACCGATTTTGCTCGAGCCGATCATGAAAGTGGAAAACATCACCCCGGAAGAATATCAGGGCGATATTATCGGCGACTTAAATCGGCGCCGCGGCCAGGTGAATAGCATCGAGTCGCGCGGAAACCTGACCATCGTGCACGCTGAAGTTCCGTTGGCAGAGCTGTTCGGTTATGCCACCGCGATTCGCTCGCTTTCGAAAGGCCGGTCCAGTTACTCGATGGAGCCGTCGCACTTTCAACAGGTGCCGCAGAATTTGGTCGCCGCCATCCTCGATCAAAAGGAGGAGAAATAATTTATGGCGGACGGCCAGCGCATTCGCATTCGTTTGAAGGCATTCGACCATCGCATGCTCGACCAATCCGCGGTTGAGATTGTTGAGACCGCGAAACGTACCGGTGCCCGCGTGGCCGGTCCGATTCCCCTGCCGACATTGATTGAGAAGTTCACCGTGAATCGCTCCCCACACGTCGATAAAAAATCGATGGAACAATTTGAAATCCGCACGCACAAACGGTTGCTGGACATTATCGAGCCAACCGCGAAGACGGTGGATGAGTTGAAGAAACTGAATTTGCCTGCGGGCGTCGATATTACGATTAAGATTTAGCCGCTTGAGAATTTTGCCACGCCGCCAACATGAGCATCGGGTTACTAGGACAGAAAATCGGCATGACCAGCGTCTACGACGCCAACGGTCGGCTGCATCCTGTGACCGTGATCGCAGTCGGCGATAACGCTCTTTTGCGTCGTCTGACGCACGAGAACGATGGCTACTCGGCCGTGCAGGTCGGGTTCGGTTCGCAAAAAGAATCGCGTGTAAGCAAAGCGGAGCTCGGTGTCTTCAAGGCTGCCAGTTCGGAACCGAAACGATTCGTGCGCGAGTTTCGCCTAACGAGCGATTTGGGCGAGGGCGAAGTGAATCTCACCGTCACCCAATTTCAGCCGGGCGATTTTGTCGACGTGATTGGACGCTCGAAAGGCAAAGGTTTCCAGGGTGTGATGAAGAAGCACAACTTCGATGGGCAAGGCGCGGCCCACGGATCGAAAACGCACCGGCGTAACGGAGCCGTGGGGAATCGTTCCACGCCGGGCCGCATTTGGAAAAACATGGGAATGCCCGGTCACCTCGGTGACGAGCGCGTGACCGTGCAGAATCTGCAAGTGATGCAGGTGCGCGAGGCCGAGAAAGTGATTTTGATCAGCGGTGCGGTCCCAGGCTGTAACGGGAGTTACGTCGTTGTTAGGCCGGCGATCAAAAATCCCGCCGCGCAGATAAGACTGCACCAGCAGCACGCGAAACAAGACAAGGCCGTCGCGAAGAAGCACGAAGTGGAGAAGAAAGCGGAAGAGAAAAAGCCGGGAGCCGAGAAAAAACCTGAGGCCGAAAAGAAACCTCAGGCCGAAAAGAAACCTGAGGCCGAAAAGAAACCTGAAGCGGCTGAGAAGAAATGAGCGCGAAAGTTTTAACCAAAGCTGCGGCCAAGGAAGCGAAGATCGACATCATCGAGGATGGTCGCGGTTCGCAGGCTGTTCACGATGTCGTGGTCGCGATGCGCGCGGCGCGGCGTTCGGGTTCGGCGAACACGAAAACAAAAGCGGAAGTCGACATGTCGGGCGCGAAACCGTGGCGGCAAAAGGGAACGGGCCGGGCCCGGGCTGGCTATGTTTCATCGCCGATTTGGCGCGGCGGCGGCGTCGTTTTTGGGCCGAAGCCGCGTGATTACTCCAAGAAAGTTTCCAAATCAGTGCGGCGCCTCGCGCTGCAAAAAGCGCTAAGCGAGCGGATCAAAGCCGGCGACGTTCTCACGATCGACAAATTTGCCGTCTCGGAAATTAAAACGAAAGCCTTTGTCGATCTTGTCCGCAAACAAACCGACGCTGACAAAGTTCTAATCATTTCCGATTCGTTCGACGACAAGACCCACAAGTCGGCGCGCAACGTGAAGCCGGTGAAACTCGCGACGGCGGCGGACGTGAACACGGAGCAATTGCTCGCGTTTCAGAAAATTTTGGTGACGTCGAAGGCGCTCGAAAAGTTAGCGGAGAGAATCCATCCGCCTACGCAGGAGGCTACGGCGCGATAAAATGAACGAGCCGCACGAAATTATCGAGACCGCGTCGCTGACCGAAAAGTCGACGCTGATGAGCGAAAAACAGAACAAATATGTCTTTCGGGTCAGCCCGCGCGCGAACAAGATTCAAATCAAGGACGCGGTTGAGCGTTTGTTCCAGAAGAAAGTCGTGAATGTGAACACGTGCAACTACGCCGGCAAAGAAAAGCGAGTCCGCGGACCGCTCGGCCGGCGCGCGCATTGGAAGAAAGCAATCGTGACGCTCGCTGAAGGCGAGAAGATCGAACTCGTGTAAATTTATGGCGCTCAAAAATTATCGTCCACTCACGCCGATTCAGCGTTTTAAGCAGACGCCTGCTTTCGATGAGATTACGAAGTGGCGGCCGACACGCGCTCTCATTGAGCCGAAGAAAAAATCCGGTGGCCGCAACAATTACGGGCGGCTCACTTCGCGGCACATCGGTGGCGGTCACAAACAGAATTACCGCAAAGTCGATTTCAAACGCCGCAAGCACGGTGTTTCAGCCGAAGTGATGGGGATTGAGTACGATCCGAACCGCTCGGCGCGAATTGCTCTTATTAAGTACACCGACGGCGAATTAAGCTACATCCTGGCGCCGAACGGTCTGCAAGTTGGTTCCAAAGTTGTCGCCGGCAACGACGTCCCGCCCGATCTCGGCAATTCATTGCCGCTGCGCGCGATTCCCCTCGGCACGAACATTCACAATATCGAGCTAAGCCCGGGCCGCGGCGGTCAGGTTGCGCGAAGCGCGGGTCAGCAGGCAATCTTGAACAACCTCGAAGGAGGTTACGCGTTGGTGAAAATGCCATCGGGGGAAATCCGCCGGATTCACGAGAATTGTTTCGCGACGATCGGACAGGTTGGAAATGTCGATCACATGAACGTGGCCAGCGGCAAAGCGGGACGCACGCGCTGGCGCGGACGCCGGCCGCACGTACGCGGAATGGTGATGAACCCGATCGACCATCCAATGGGCGGCGGTCAGGGTAAATCAAAAGGCGGCGGGGGGCGTCATCATCCCGTGAGTCCGTGGGGGCAATTGGCCAAAGGATTCAAAACGCGGAGCAAACGCAAGCCGAGCGACCGCTTCATTTTGGAGCGCAAGCGTGGCAAGAAGAAAATTTGATTTTTATGGGAAGATCACTAAAGAAAGGACCCTTCGTCGAATCGCATCTTCTGGAGAAGATCGACAAGATGAACGCCTCGGGCTCGAAAAAAGCGATCAAAACCTGGTCGCGACGCTCGATGGTGACGCCGGATTTTGTCGGCCACACGTTCCTGGTGCACAACGGAAAGACGTTTCATTCCGTTTTCATCACCGAGAACATGGTTGGACATAAGCTCGGCGAGTTTTCGCCAACGCGAATCTTTAAGAAGCACGGTTCGCACACGGCGAAGGTGACCAAGTAATTTGAATTTTCGATTTTCGATTTTCGATTTTCGATTGCTCGAAAGAGCAGCCGGTTGGGGATCGATGATCATTTTTGTTGGGATGTTGCCAGCCGGAGGGCTGGCGGGAGAGGGAAATAGTTCTTTGTCAGAATCCAAAATTGAAAACGCGGAGCAAAAGATCACCGTCGAGTCGCTGCTCGCGCAGAATGAAGATCTGCGCAAGCAATTGTCGATTCAACAGGAGTCGCTCAAGACATTGACGGCGAGCCTGGCGGAATCGAACGCCGAAGCGGAACTGTTTCGCCGCAAGTATTCCGATTTGGAGCTGCGGATGGAAGCACTTGGGCTGGCGTCGGCG
This sequence comes from Verrucomicrobiota bacterium, assembly GCA_003219215.1. Lineage (GTDB taxonomy): Bacteria > Verrucomicrobiota > Verrucomicrobiia > Chthoniobacterales > UBA10450 > AV40. Next base: position 13,417 of record QHPY01000094.1, read on the forward strand.
AATAAAGATCGCACAAAGCTCGAGCAACGATTGCTCGCGGCGGTGAGCGATCTTCGATTGACGCAAAAAGAGCGCGATGAATTTCGCGATCAGCTCCTCGGTTTGGACGAGGCGCTGTTGCGATATTTGCAGACATCGCAGGGTGGCGACGCGCAGGCGCGAATGGACGTGGAAATGCAATTGCGCAAAACGAGCGAGCTGGTTGGAGGATCGACATCCGCCGCTGCGCAGGAACCGCAGCCAAGTTTGATGGATGGCAGCGTAGTTAGCGTGAAGGACGAATGGTCGTTTGTGGTCGCGAACATTGGTGAGCAGCACGGCGTGAAAATTGGCATGCCGCTGCGAGTGATGCGCGGCGATCAAAAGATCGCAACGCTCCGCGTGGTGGACGTGCGTCAGCGGATTTGCGGGGCGGTGATGGAGGATTCCGGAAAAGAGAAAATAAAAGTGGGCGATCGCCTCCAGGCGGATGCCCGCTCGAATGTGACTTTAAAGTAAATGGAAGTTAGATCGATATATAAGTACGCGAGGATTTCGCCATTTAAGGTGCGCGAAGTGACGCGAGAGATTCAGGGTCTGCCGGTTTCGGCAGCGCTCGACGTTCTCGCTTTCACGCCGAAGAAAGCGGCGTTCCTGATCAACAAGACGCTCAAGAGCGCGATCGCGAACGCGGAAAACAACGCGAATTTAAAAGCGGACGGTCTGGTCGTGAAGGAAGCGGTCGTGGGCGAGGGTCCGACTTTCAAACGAATGATGACGCGCGCCCGTGGCAGTGGCAGCCGGGTTCTGAAGCGGACGAGTCACATCCGGATCGTTTTGACGGACGACGTGGCAATTGAGACGCGCGAGACCAAAAAGGCGAAGCGCGATCAGGAAAAGAAGGGCGGCGAGAGCGCAGCAAAATCGACAACGGCGAAAAAAGGAAAGAAGAAGACCGCGAAGGCGGCCAAGAAATAATTTTATGGGACAAAAAGTTAATCCGATTGGATTTAGACTCGGTGTGAGTCGGGACTGGCGGTCGCGCTGGTACGCATCGCCGCAAGAGCTGCCCGCGTTCCTTCACAGCGATCTTGAAATTCGCGCTTACGTGAAGAAGAAGCTGCAATTCGCCGCGGTCGCAAAGATTGTGATCGAGCGTGCTTGGAATTCGATTCGCGTCACGATCCACACTGCCCGTCCGGGAATCGTGATCGGCCGCAAAGGTGCTGAGATCGAAAAGATGACGGAAGAAATTTCGAAGATGGCGCAGGGCAAACAGATCAAGATCGACATCCAGGAGATCAAGACTCCGGAGATGGATGCGCAATTGGTCGCCGAGAACGTGGCGCTACAAATCGAGCGCCGAATCGCTTATCGCCGCGCGATGAAGAAAGCGGTCCAGACGGCGATGGATTTTGGCGCGGAAGGAATTCGTTTGCGTTGCTCGGGTCGATTGAATGGTGCCGAAATTTCGCGTTCGGAGTGGTATCGCGAGGGCAAAGTGCCGCTGCACACATTGCGCACCGCGATCGATTACGGGTTTGCGGAAGCGAACACGGTTTATGGAAAGATCGGTGTGAAATGCTGGATCTGTAAGAAGGAAGAAGCACCAAGCGAAGCGCCGATCGCAGCCGCACCACCACCACTACCACCGCCTCCACCAACTGAGCCAGTCGAAGCCTGATTTTTATGCCGTTGATGCCCAAACGAGTGAAGTATCGGAAGTCCCAGCGGGGAAGCCGCAAGGGGACTGCTTCGCGCAATTTGCGAATCAACTTTGGCGAGTTCGGTTTGCAAACGCTCGAGCGCGCATGGATCACCAACACGCAGATCGAAGCCGCGCGTGTGGCACTGACTCGCAACATGAAGCGCAAAGGCAAACTCTGGATCCGGATTTTTCCGGACAAATCGGTTACCGCGCGTCCGCCCGAAACGCGAATGGGCAAGGGAAAAGGTCAGCCGGAGTTTTGGGTCGCGACCGTGAAGCCGGGAAATATTTTGTTTGAGCTCGACGGTCTGACTGAATCGGTCGCACGCGAGTCGTTGCGACTGGCGGCGGATAAATTGCCGGTGCGCACAAAATTTATTAGCCGCCACCACGTAGCGGCGGCCTAACGAACATGAAAATTAAAGAAATTGTAGAAATGAGTACCGATGAGCTGCTGACGAAGCGACGCGACCTCCGTCAGGAACGTTTGCATTTGCGTTTGCAGCAGCAAAGCGGTCAGCTTGAGCAACCGAGCCGTTTGCGCTTACTGCGCCGCGATGTGGCGCGGATTGAAACGATTCTTTCACAGCGTGCCAAGCAACCGCAGTCCATTCCGGCCGTGGAACCAAAGGCGAAAAAGAAATAATTTATGGCCGAGCAAGCATCACAAGATCTACAACCGACCGCGCAGCCGCCGCCATTGCCAGCGAAGTACACTCGCGCGGCGCGGAAGACGCGCGTCGGCGAAGTGATTTCTCACCAAATGAACAAAACGATCGTGGTGCGGACGACTACGCGCGTACCCCACCCGAAGTTCGGCAAGATCGTGAAGCAGATCCGAAGATTTTACGCGCACGACGAGGAGAATAAGGCGAAGACCGGCGACACCGTTCGGATTATGGAAACGCGGCCGCTGAGCAAGTTGAAACGCTGGCGGTTGGTGGAGGTGCTCCAGAAATAAATTTTATGGTGCAACTTCGATCCAGACTTGAAGTGGCGGATAATACCGGCGCGCGGATGGCGACAATGATCGGCGTAATCGGCAAGGCTACGCTTTATGCTGGGATCGGAGATGTGATTACCGCGAACGTGAAAGAAGCGAGTGCGACGGGCACGGTGAAGAAGGGCGAAGTCGTGCGAGCGGTCCTGGTTCGGACGCGCCAGCCGATTCGTCGCGATGACGGCTCTTTTCTGCGCTTTGACAACAATGCGATCGTGATCATCGACAAAGATTTGAATCCCCGCGGGACCCGCATTTTCGGCCCGGTCGCGCGGGAACTGCGGGAGCGCAATTTCATGAAAATCGTGTCCTTAGCCCCGGAGGTTTTATGAACCGGATGAAGTTTCACGTTAAGAAAGGCGACCAAGTCGAAGTGATCTCCGGAAACTTCAAAGGTTCCTCCGGCAAAATCCTTGAAGTCATCCCGCGGAAACAACGCGTGCTGATCGAAGGCGTGCGCATTATCAAAAAACATCTGCGCAAATCGCAGGACAATCCGCAAGGCAAGATCGCCGAGCGCGAAGGTCCGATTCACATTTCGAATGTGAAATTGATCGAACGCGAGAAAAAGGCGGAGAAGAAAACCAAAACGAAGCCGAAGGAAGTGGCTGAGAAAAAGGCGGCGTAATGGAAAACGAATTTTATCGTCATTACAAAGAACGGGTGGTGCCCGCTTTGCGTGAACGGCATAAGTACAAAAACGTCCACCAGATTCCGCGGGTTGATAAAGTTGTGATCAACACGTCGGTCGGCTCGCAGACCGACTTGAAGCAGGCGATGGAGGAAGCGAAAACGGAGCTGGCGCTGATCACCGGTCAGCAACCGGCGGAGACGCGCTCGAAAAAGAGCATCGCCAATTTCAAGTTGCGCAAAGATCAGGTGATCGGTGCAAAGGTCACGCTTCGCGGCGACCGGATGTATGAATTTCTCGAGCGATTGATCAAAGCCGCACTCCCGCGGATCCGCGATTTTCGCGGGGTGTCGCCGCGCTGTTTTGATGGGCACGGTAATTACACGCTCGGCGTAACCGACCAGACGATTTTTCCGGAAGTCGAGCTCGATAAAATCAAGCGCAACATCGGATTTGATGTTACCATTGTGACCACCGCGCGGACGGACGAAGAGGCCAAATCGCTCTTGAGCGAGTTGGGAATGCCTTTTGCCGATCGCGCGAAAAAGCTCGCCACGGCGAGTCCGTCCGAAGGCGGACCGGCTGGACAAGCGCAAGCCGCCTGAATTTCATGAGTACCGTTACAGATCCAATTGCAGACCTGCTTGCTCGCATGCGCAACGGCGCGGCCGCGCAGAAGGTCGAGATTTTCGTGCCGTACTCGAGGCTGAAAGCTGAAGTCGTCCGGATTCTGAAGAATGAAGGTTACATCAGCGATTACGAAGTCGACATGAAAGCGGCGCATCCGCGGATCAAAATTACGAATAAGCTGGTCGATCGCACCTGCGCCATCACCGGATTGAAGCGGGTCAGCCGGCCCGGTCTGCGACGTTACGTTGGCGCCGGAGAAGTCCCGCGCGTTCTCGGTGGAATGGGAACAGCGATTTTGTCGACGTCGCGCGGCGTGATGTCGGGTCGCGAAGCGAAAAAACAAAAAGTGGGCGGCGAACTGCTCGCCTACATTTGGTAGATTTTATGTCGCGAATTGGAAATAAGCCGGTCGACATTCCCGATAAGGTCAAAGTCAACATCGACAATGAAGGCGGCGTTTCGGTGGAAGGTCCGAAAGGCAAACTTAACTGGAAGTTGCCGCGGCAAATCACGGGCAGCGTGAAAGACAATCACGTCTCGATCGCGCGTGGCGCGGAAACGCGCAGCGTCAAAGCGTTGCACGGACTGTCGCGCGCGCTTGTGCATAACATGGTTGTCGGCGTGAGCGAAGGCTTCACTAAACAGCTCGAAATCGAGGGCGTAGGTTTCAAAGCTGCCGTGCAAGGCACTAACTTGAATCTCAGCCTCGGTTTTTCGCATCCAATTTTGTTCCCCATTCCAAAGGACATCAAAATTACCGTTGCCGATCAGACCAAGATCACGATTCAAGGCGCGGACAAGAAAGTCGTGGGACAAGTCGCGGCCGACATTCGTCGCTATTACCCGCCGGAGCCGTACAAGGGCAAAGGTGTTCGTTACGCAGGCGAACAAATCCGGCGTAAGGAAGGCAAAACGGTCCAGTAATTTTATGGCGACGTTCAATCGGAAAGCAGCGCGTGAGCGGTTGCATCGGCGGATCCGAAAGAAAATTTCCGGCACGTCGGCGCGGCCGCGTTTGTCGATCTACTTTTCCGGCAAGCACGTTTACGCGCAGGTGATCGATGATGACGCGGGCAAAACATTGATCGCAGCGTCCACCGCCGAGAAGGATGTCCTTGGGAAAAATAAAGCCGCAGCCAATCGCGCGAGCGCCGAAGTTGTCGGCAAAGTCATCGCCGAGCGCGCGCTTGGAAAGAAGATCGACAAAGTCGTGTTCGACCGCGGCGGATTCCAATATCAAGGCAAAGTAAAAGCGCTGGCCGACGCGGCCCGCGAAGGTGGATTAAAGTTTTAATTTCATGGCAGCACCAGGACAAGGCAGACGACCAGACTCCCGTCATCAGGACAGGACGCCGGCGGCAAAAGGCGACACGACCGAGAAAGTCGTGTTCATCAACCGCTGCGCGAAAGTCGTGAAAGGCGGACGACGTTTTAGTTTTAGCGCGCTAATCGTGGCCGGCGATCATGACGGATCGGTCGGCGTGGGATTCGGAAAAGCGAACGAAGTTTCGGAAGCGATCCGCAAGGCTTCGGAATCGGCGCGGAAGTCGATGGAAAAAGTTTCACTCCACGAAAACACGATTCCGCACGAGACGATCGGTGAGTTTGGCGGCGGCCGGGTGTTGCTGCGGCCAGCTTCACCTGGAACCGGTGTCATTGCCGGTGGTGGTGTGCGGGCGGTGGTTGAAGCGGCCGGAATTCGCGACGTGCTCGCGAAATCACTTGGCTCGAGCAATCACGCGAACGTGGTTAAGGCGACGATCGCGGCGCTCAAATCGTTGCGGCGCAAAGATGAGATTTTCAAAGTGCGCGGAATTAAAGGCGGCGACGGAAAGGCAGCCGCCCAAGCAACATGATGCGCTTACACAATTTGAGGCCGCGCCCAGGCGCGCGACATCGCGTTAAGAGACTTGGTTGCGGCGAAAGCTCCGGTCACGGAAAAACCAGCGGCAAAGGCCACAAAGGTCAAAAGGCGCGGTCGGGCGGCAGCATTCGTCTCGGGTTCGAAGGCGGACAGATGCCGTTGATTCGGCGTTTGCCGAAGCGCGGTTTCAATAACGCCGCTTTTCATGCGACCTACGCGATCGTTAATTTGAGCGACCTGAATGAATTCAAGGCTGGCACGGTTGTGAACGAAGAATTGCTTCGCGAGTCGAAGCTCGTGCGCGGCGACGTTGCTGGAATCAAAATTCTGGGTGACGGAGAATTGAAGCACCCGCTGAAGATCGAAGCGGACAAAGTCAGTGAATCGGCCAAAGCAAAGATCGAGAAGGCTGGCGGAACGATTATCCCGCGGCTGCGGGACGAGCCGGCAACACGAAAGCCGACGGCGGGCGCAGACGATGTCGATCAAACGGCGAAGGAATCTGGGGGCGTGGCCAAGTCGAAGAAAAAATCGCCAGCGGGCTCGCAGCCGACGGCGATAAAGAGGGCTTCCAAAAAGCGATAGCGCTGGCAGCGTGAATTACTAAATGGTTTCGGCCTTTCTCAACACGGTCAAGATACCGGAGCTGCGCCGCCGAATTTTGTTCACCCTGGCCATCGTTGTCGTTGTGCGACTTGGCGCGGCGATCACGACACCGGGCGTCAATCAGGCGGTATTGCAGGAATGGTTTCGCAGTGCCCTGACTGAAAAATCTGGCGGCAACCTGGCTGCCTTATTGAATTTGTTCAGCGGCGGTGCGCTCGAAAACTGCGCGATCTTTTCGCTCGGCATCATGCCTTACATCAGCGCATCGATTATGATGCAGCTGCTTTCGGCGGTCATTCCGCAGTTGGGGCGACTCGCGCGCGAAGATGGCGGCCGACAGAAAATCATGCAATACACGCGGTTCATGACCGTGGGGCTGTGCATTTTCCAAGGCTACCTGCTCGCGATTTCGTTCCAGCATCCGGAAGCATATCGCGTGGCGTTGCCGGGAATCTCGGAGACGATTGCGCGGCTTGGCATTCCGCTGGTCGACGATCCCGGATGGGTTTTCCGGGTCGTGACGGTCATTTCACTTACGACCGGAACGCTCATGTTGATGTGGCTCGGCGATCAAATCACTGAGCGCGGCATTGGCAACGGAATTTCGTTGATCATCACGATTGGTATTGTGGCGAGATTGCCGGCGGCACTGGCGCAGGCGTGGAAAACGTTTGTGCCAAGCGGAGGACAGAGCAGCCAAGTCAACCCCATGGTTCTCGTCCTGATGATCCTGTTTCTGTTTTGCGTTATCGCGGGCGTAATTGCGATTACACAAGGTGTCCGGAAGATCACGGTGCAGTACGCCAAGCGCGTTGTCGGCCGAAAGCAATACGGCGGCAATACGCAATACATGCCGTTGAAAGTGAATTATCCCGGGGTCATGCCGATCATCTTCGCCTGGGCACTCTTGTTGTTTCCAAATCAGATCGTGAGCTGGGCGTTTCCAAACAGTCCGACCGCGCGGCAGATCTCTGAGATGCTTTCGACCGGTTGGCTGCATTACGTCGTTCTCGCCTCGATGATTTTCTTTTTTAGCTATTTCTGGGTCGCCACCCAATTTCAGCCGGCACAGATCGCGGACGATTTGAAGAAGTACGGTGGTTACATTCCCGGCGTGCGTCCGGGGAAACCGACCGCGGAGTTTCTCGATTTTACAATGACGCGTCTGACTTTTGCGGGCGCGATTTTTCTGACGTTGATTGCGGTTTTGCCGAGTTTACTGAGCCAGGGTTTAAACGTCCCGACGGTGACCGCGCAATTTTTTGGCGGCACAAGTTTGCTCATTATCGTTGGTGTGATGCTAGACACGATGCGTCAGGTTGAAACGCATTTGATCCAGCGGCATTACGACGGATTTCTGCGGAAAGGCCGCGTCCGCGGCGGATTTACCGGGCGCTCGGCCTACGTTCGCGGCGAAGCTGCGGCGCAACGTACGTTAATGTGGCTTTATGTCGGCATCGCCATCATCGTGATTGGTGGAGTGGCGGCGTTTTTGGCGTCGAAGTGAAGAGACGACTCGTCTTACTCGGCGCCCCCGGTTCCGGCAAAGGAACGCAGGCGGAATTGATCACGCGCCAGTTTGGGATTCCGGTCACTTCACCTGGTGCGATTTTGCGTCGTGAAAAGGATTTGGGTACGCCGCTTGGATTGGAAACCGCAGAAATGTTACAGCGAGGGGATTTGGTTCCGGACAAAATCATCGTAAAGCTGATTGAAGATTGGCTGCGTCTCCATGGAGGCTACGGTTTTGTGTTCGATGGATTTCCAAGGACGCTTCCGCAGGCGGAAAGTCTGGCATCGATTTTGAAAAGTCTGCACACCTCGCTCGACGCAGCGATCTGGCTCGAGGTTTCGGAGGAAACCATCCGCGCGAGGATTTCCGGGCGGCTGCAGTGCCGTACTTGCGGTTTTACGACGAGTGTGGACAGCGCAAAATTTGCGGACCGCCCAATCTGTCCTTATTGCGAAGGACGACTTGAGCGCCGAAGTGATGATGACATGAGCGTTCTGCAGACGCGATTGCGCGAATACAACACTAAAACGCAGCCCCTGGCCGATTATTACGGGAAGATGTCGATCTTGCGCCGAATTGACGGAAACCGTGACCGCGACACAGTGTTCGCGGATATTTCGCGTCTGATCGAAGACAAAGTGCCGGCATGATTCCAATCAAGAATGCCAAAGAAATTGAGAAGATGCGGCAATCGTGCCGAACCGCGAGCGACATTCTGGATCGCGTCAGCGAGCTGATTCGCCCCGGCGTTACGACGAAGGAAGTGGATGAAGCTGCCGCCGATTTTATGAGTGAAGCGCGGGTGAAGAGCGCGTTTCTGGGTTATCGACTGGGTCACAGAGTCTTTCCCGGCAACATTTGCATTTCACTAAACGATGAAGTTGTGCACGGCATCGGCAGTCAACGCCGGATTCAGTACGGCGACATTGTGAAACTCGATATCGGCGTGATTCAAGACGGCTGGGTGGGAGACACTGCGACTACGGTTCCGGTCGGAATTGTCGATGAACGAACCGATCAACTCTTGCGAGTTACCGAAAAAGCACTGGATCGCGCGATCAACATTGCCGCGGAAGGCGTTCGACTCGGCGACATTTGCGCGGAGATTGAAGATGAAGCTGCGCGCAATAGTTTTTCGGTTGTGCGCGAGTTTGTCGGACACGGTGTCGGCCGAAAATTGCACGAAGAGCCGCAAATTCCGAATTACGGCCGACGCGGCAGCGGCCCGAAATTGAAATCCGGCATGACCCTGGCGATCGAGCCGATGATTAACATTGGAAGTGCCGAGGTCCGCTTGCTCGATGACGGCTGGACGGTGCGCACGGCTGACGGCACGCGATCGGCCCACTTTGAACATACGGTCCTGATTACCAGAGACGGGCCTGAAATCCTGACATGGCGCGGAAAGACGCAATTGAAGTAGAAGGCACTGTGGTCGAGTTGCTTCCGAATACCATGTTTCGGGTCGAGCTGCCGAATGGTCACCGGGTTTTGGCCCACGTCTCCGGGAAAATGCGGCTCCACTTCATTCGCATCTTGCCCGGCGACAAAGTTATGCTAGAGATATCTCCCTACGATTTGTCGAAGGGGCGGATCACCTTCCGCCAGAAGTGACAACGCGGATATGGCTCCGCGTTTTTTGTTTCAACCAACATGAAAGTGCGACCCTCAGTTAGAAGACTTTGTGAAAGCTGCAAAATTGTGAAGCGCAAGAATGTGGTGCGGGTGATTTGCAAGAACCCGCGTCACAAACAGCGCCAGGGCTGATTGCGCAGCGCACGATCGACATTTACTTATGCCAAGATTACTCGGAGTTGAAATTCCAGCGGATAAACGCATCGAAGCGTCCCTGACCTACATTTACGGAATCGGGTTTAGCACCGCCCGGCGAATTTTGGAGCAAACGAACATCGACCCCAATTTGCGCGCCAAGAATCTGACTCCGCAGCAAATCAACGAGATCATTCACGCGATCACGAACAACAAAATCAAAATCGAAGGCGATTTGCGGCGCGACATTCAGGGAAATTTGAAACGGTTACAGGCGATCAATTGTTACCGCGGCCAACGCCACCGTCGCGGCTTGCCCGTCCGCGGTCAGCGAACATCGACAAACGCGCGCACGCGCAAAGGACCGCGCAAAACTGTCGGCGTGATCCGCAATCCGGAAGCAAAAGCAGGCAAAGTTTAATTAAGATGGCCGAACACAAAAAACCAGCGAAGCCGAAAGCGGAGAAGGCGGACAAGCCGAAAAAGCCGGAAGCTGAAGACAAATCTCCGGCTGCGGAAGCCAAGGCGGATCAGACCCCACTAACGCCAGCTGCTGAAACGGCAGCGCCCGTCGGCGCCGAGGCAAAGCCAGCCAAAAAGCCGGCGAAGCCGACTAAGCAAGAGGCAGCTCCGGTTGAAGCGCCTCGCGAGAATCTCACCTTGGATGCCGACGAGATTGAGAAGCCAAAAATTGTTAAGGCGAAAGGCGCCAAGAACATTCATTCCGGCATCGCGCACGTTTACGCGAGCTTTAACAACACCATCGTCACGATCACAGATTTGAACGGAAACGTAATTGGCTGGTCGAGCGCGGGCAAAGTTGGTTTCAAAGGTTCGCGCAAGAGCACGGCTTACGCGGCACAATTGGTCGCGCAGGATGCATCGCGGCAAGCGATGGGTCACGGACTCAAAGAAGTGCAAGTTCTCGTCAAAGGCCCGGGCGCTGGACGCGAATCGGCCGTGCGTGCGTTGCAGGCGATCGGACTCGATCTCACTCTGATTCGCGACGTCACGCCGGTTCCACACAATGGCTGCCGGCCACCGAAACAACGCCGCGTCTGATCCCAACTTTTCAACAACTAAAACCTCTCGACTTCTCTCATGGGCAGATATACCGGACCGAAAACAAAGATCAGCCGTCGTTACGGCGTGCAGATTTTTGGACCATCGAAGTCGCTGGAGCGAAAAAATTATCCGCCCGGAATGCACGGACCAAAAGGCTCTCGCCGCAAACAGTCCGATTACGCGATCGCGCTGGGCGAAAAGCAAAAGCTTCGTTACCAATATGGTCTTCTTGAGCGGCAATTTCGCCGAATTTTCCAGAACGCGTTGCGCAAGCGAGGTGTGACCGGCGAAACCCTGCTCCAGCTGCTCGAAACGCGGCTCGACAATGTGATTTACCGTTTGGGTTTGGCGAACACGCGCAACGCCGCTCGCCAGCTGGTTTCCCACGGCCATGTCCAAGTCAATGGTCGCAATGTCAATGTCGCTTCCTTCAACGTTAAAGCCGGCGACGAGATCGCGATCAAAGATAAACCAAAATCGCGGCAGCTCGCATTGCGCAATCTCGATCTTACCCAAATCGTGCCGGTGCCAGATTGGCTGACCGTCGATCGCGACGCGCTCAAAGGAAAAGTCGCGCATATCCCGTCGCGCGAAGAAATGCAGCCGATCGTCAACGAGCAGTTGATCGTCGAGTTGTACTCGCGCTAAGCGCGTGGCTTTCATCACGCGTTTTCGTTTGGCTGCTCTTTTGTTCACTCGCGGTGTGTTCCGTCGTTACATCTCGAGCGGAGCCCAACATGCGAATGACGAAGGACCAGGTCGTTGCAGTTGGGACGCGCGCAATTGAAGCGCGATTCCCAGGAGCGACTAAGGGCCGTACGTTTTCGCTGCTTTCATGATCGCAGACGGATACTGGGCAATCTCGGTCCAACGTGGCGGTCGGCCGCTCCGGTTTAGCGGAGGCGACCCCGTTGGTGAAGTCCGCGATCGCGACGGAAAAGTCGTGAACGTTTTAGCTGGCGAAATAGAAGCCGAGCTACTAGTTGACGCTTGGCGCCGACGGCGCGGCGCCCTCCAAATATTCGAGCGCTTTGTCATAGCTTTTGCGCTGAAGAAAGTGGGCGAGCTGCGGATCGACCGGGCGTGGCAAGGCGGCGGCGAGATTGTCGATTTTTTCTGAGATCGCTTGTAGGCGAGCAGTGTGCGCTTCGGGGTCGCGCCGGCTGTTTTCATCGCGAATAGTTTCCAGACGCTCGCGTAAAGCGGCGGCAAGATCGACAGTCGATCGGTTCATGACCTGTTAACCACTAATAGACACGAATCCGCCTCCGCATAAAGCTACGGCGTGACAGGTCGACACGAAGAACAGCACCGCGCTAAAAGTTCTCGTCGAATTCGTCCGTGCTTATTCGTGTTCATTCGTGCTTAAATGAGCGCCGTGGCGGCCGAGCCGAAACGCATTTTGATCGTTGATGACGACGTCGCACTGTTGCGCGTGGTACGTGAAGCGTTGGTGGCATCGCTGCGGTGTGAAGTCGATACCTCGCCCAAGCCGGAGTACGCGTTCGAGCTCTCGCTGAAGAAAAAATACGACCTCCTCATCTTCGATTTTCAAATGCCGATGATCGATGGCGCGATGTTGTTTTTTCTGATTGGCAAAGTTTATCAAAATAGTCATCCGGTGAGAGAAGTTCCGCCGCTGCTTCTTATTTCCGGAAAAGCCGAGGAGGCGAGAGCGCAAGAGGTACTTAAGGAACCGGGTGTCGCCGGCTTAGTGGCGAAGCCTTTTGCAATCAATCGGCTACTGGAAAAAATCAAGGAAGCCGTTCCCACGATCCAGTCGGCAGCTTAGTGACGCGCGAATCAGCGCGGGCCGATCTCGGAGAGGAGCTGTCGTTTTGCTTCCAGCCAATCCGAATTTGCGTCGCCGGGGAGATCGAATCGGCGCCGTCGCTCGGATATAAAGTAGGCACGCATTTGAATTTGTTCGTCCGTTGGATCCAGGTCGAGCGAAGCTGCCGTTGGCGGTCTCGGTTTTTGGGCGGCGCTCTTTTTTCGCGTCGCTGGTTTTTTCTCTTTTGCAGGTGTCAATCTTCCGCTCGTTCTTATTTTGCCCGCCTTGTCCGACGATCTCGCGTCCGCCGCCGATTCACTTCCGATTCCCTTGTTCTTCTTCGCCACAATCAAATTCCTCCCAAATTACGCTTTACCGCGGGAAGTTGGATTTCAAGCGGTTTTCCGGTCCGAGCCGGACTGGCGTTTTCCGAGACAATCCCTCACCTTCGCCCTCTCCCTTTGGGAAAGGGAGAGGAGAACGGAATGCCAGGCGCCTCTTTGTCTGTGCAAAGCGTGCCGAATCATAATAACGTTCCGCCATGAGGCATTTCGTTTTTCGCTGGTTTGTCACCGCGTTCGCCGTGTTTGTGGCGGCGCCGATCGTGGGAATCGATTACACCGGGATCGGTTGCCTGCTCGGCGCGTCGCTGCTTCTGGGAATCATCAACGCGTTTGTTCGCCCGATTCTGTTGTTCCTGAGTATTCCGTTAATTCTGGTGACGCTGGGCTTCTTCATCTTGGTCATCAACGCGCTGATGCTGAAATTCGTGAGCGAGATTGTGCCGTGTTTCAAAGTGCATGGGTTTTGGAGCGCGATTTTTGGCGCGATCATCATTTCGATTGTGAGCTGGCTGCTGAGTGCATTCTTTCGCGGCAGTGACGGACGGGTCCATGTGTTGACGCATCACAGCCAGATTAAACAAGTTCGTGGTCGGGTGATTGAACCCGGCGAGTGAAAATCAGCGGGATGTTCGATGGTAAGGCAGGGCCAGGCGGCCGCGTTCGCGTCAAGATCTGTGGAATCACCAACGAGGCGGATGCGCTCGCTGCGATCAAAGCCGACGCGGACGCGCTCGGATTCAATCTCGTTCGCCAAAGCAAACGTTACATCGACATTCAGGCGGCGGCTGGCTGGATCGACAAATTGCCGAAAGAAATCTGCAAGGTGGCGGTGTTGGTGAACCCGAGTTGGGACGAGGCGTTTCGAATTAGTCAGCTGTCTTTTATCGATGCTTTGCAGTTGCACGGCAATGAGTCGCCTGAGTTCTGCAGGCGCTTGGCCGAAGCCGGAATTCGATTTGCGAAAGCGCTGCCGGTAGAGGATTCGAAGTCGCTCCTTGACGTGCCGGGGTTTTCTACGGACACAATAATTTTGGATTCCGCTTCGGGCCGCGAGTTCGGCGGGACCGGCAAAGTATTTCAGTGGAATTTAGCGCGCCAGTTCGTCGAAACGCGCCCGAATCTGAATGTAATTCTCGCCGGTGGATTGAACCCCGAAAATATCGCCGAAGCCGTTCGCGACGTCCGTCCCGCTGGGGTCGACGTCAGCAGTGGCGTCGAGATCTCTCCCGGACGCAAAGATCATCGCCTGATTAAAGCCATTGTTCAGGCGGCTCGTTGTGTGGAGCGCTGAACGGTTCCGGATAGCGGGTGTTCTGGCCGATTCACCGGGGAAACTTCCCCAATGCTGGTCTGCTTCCTGCTTTTATCCGGCCAGCACTTATCTCACTTCCTTCTAATTATGGTTACTTCACTTAAGCAACGGGGATGCGTCGTGGCGGTGGCCTTACTGGGCGTCCTTTCCCTGTCCCAAGGGCAGACAAATCCCGCGCCGGCCGGCCCAGCTCAGCCACCCGACCCAATCAAACCAGCTGACCATCCGCAAATGTTGCTGGCGCAAGCCCTGGTCCAAGCTGCCTCTCCAGCCGCGGCATCGACCACAAAATCGACCACGACCTCTTCCACGGTGGCGACTCCGGTTTTGACCGAAGCCGATGCAACGGTTGAAAGCGGTGGTGTTGGCGTACGGGAATTTCAAGGGGACGACGTCGGCCAAGTGCTCCGATTGCTCGCCCGCCAGGCCAAGGTCAACATGGTTGTGAGCGATGCTGTTACCGGGACGGTAACGATGCGGTTGGAAGACGTGACGGCGCTTCAAGCGATCTCGATCATCGTCAAAGCCAAAGGGCTTTTCATGGATAAGATCGATACCGTCTATTACATCAAGACCGCTGCCGAGCGGACGGCTGAGCCCACTGAAACTGACAATTACCAATTCAGCTACGCGCGCGCCAAAGATATTACGCCGCTAATCGCGTCGCAGCTGGCGAGTAAAGTTCCACCGCAAATCGACGAACGCACCAACACGATTTTCTTCAGTGAAACCCGCAGCAACATCGACAACATCCGAAAGATGTTGGTGCAGATCGACAAGCCGACGAAGCAAGTGATGATCGAAGCGCGGCTGGTGGAAGTGAGTGCCGATCCGGTGCAGGCCTATGGAATTAACTGGGCCGGAACGGTAGGCAGCGCCTCCTCGCCAAAAACCTTCCAGTACGGTGCGCCAACGACCAGCACCAGCACCACCGACCCTAAAACCGGCTTAACAACGACTAATTCGACATTTACCGGCGCAACCTCACCTTTCGCTTTGGGCAATCCCGGAAGCTCGAATTTCTTCGGCAGTCTCACTAAACTCGCCTTCGGCCAATTTGCGATTCTATCAGTACCGCAGTTTTCCGCGACCCTGCAGGCTCTGAATGAGGACTCGGATGCTGAATTTCTAGCGAACCCGCGCGTTGTCACGGCGGATAATCAGCAGGCCAAGATCGAAGTCCTCCGGAATCAACCAATCCCGCAGCTGAATTTTAACGAGCAAACTGCCACCGCTGTTTTCGGCGGTTTCCAAGATAAGCAATTCGGTAACACGCTGATTGTTCGACCGTCGATCAACAAAGACAATTTCGTCACGCTTTCAGTGAAGCCTGAGATCAGCAACAAGGTGAACGATTTCCACTTCTCTTTTAACGGCGCGGATGTCACCAGTCCGATCATTGATAAGCGTTCTCTCGATTCCAATGTTCTCATCAAGAGTGGCGACACGCTGGCAATCGGCGGTTTGATTTCGGATCAGGTTTCGAAGTCGCGAACCAAAGTGCCATTGCTCGGCGATATTCCAGTAATTGGCTACGCATTCCAAAGCCATGACAATGAACGTCACAAACGCAACCTGCTTATTTTTGTGACGCCGACGATCATCGATCAGCATTATGGCACCGGATTGGAAGATCAGGTTTCCGGACTCCATCACAACGGCGAAGAGTATGCCGATCCAAATGGCTGGCGAAATAATGCCAAGGGCGCAGTCCGGCTGGTCCCCACTTCGCATCGCCAGCTAGCGGCCGATTATGCCAAACCCGGGGAACCGCCGCCGCCGGAGGAAGCCGCTCGAGTGCAGTTTAAGGGCAGCGCGAAAGACCGGGACGAATAACGAATTTCGGAATGTGGGGTTGAGAGGGGGCGGGCGCCCGCGAGGGCCCCGCCCTCTTTGGGTTTTATCGCTCCAGATAATCCCGCAAACGCTCGCGCAATTCCGTCCGCGCGCGAAAGAGCAGGCTCTTTACCGCTGGGACGGATAGATCGAGCACATCGGAGATTTCTTCGTAGCTGAGCTCTTCGTATCGCCGTAGCACCAGCGCCATGCGTTGCGTTTCTGGAAGGAGCGTGATCGCCGTCTCAATCGCGCTCTGTAATTCCGCCTGAAGAAGGGTCGCATCCGGCGTCGCAGTCGCCTCGTCCTTCAATGGCATCTCCTCAGCCTCAGGTTCGATTTGCACCGGCACCCGGGGATGACGTTTGGCGCGGCGCATCTCGTTAAAAACCAGATTACGCGTGATCTTCAGCAGCCAGGTCGTGAACTTCGCGCGTGGTACATACCGGCCTGCGCTTTTCCAGACGCGAACAAAAACCTGCTGCGCGATGTCTTCCACGTCCGAATTGCTGCTAAGCATTCGCGCGACAGTTCCTGCGACCAGCGCCTGGTGCCGCTCGACCAGTTTTTCAAACGCGGTCGTATTGCCATCGGCAACCAATCGCATCAGGCGGATGTCCTCGGCGTCATCCTCGGAGCGCGCCGGTGCTTCTGGATCGGCCATTGATAAACAGACGTTGATTGCTAGGCAGCGATTCGAATGTTATCGCGTTCTGCGTCGGTCGTGCTCTATCAGTCGCACGCGCCCCGGCTCTTTTTGTTGCAACTGGTGAGTCGCCTGTGCATGGTAAGCCATCAATTTCAGGGTCGGCTCCGGATGAATTACACACTAATCCCAAAGGAACTTAGACCGATCGCAGAGAAAATCGAGGCGAAGGCTCGCATTTCCGAGGACGACGCTCTTGCTTTGTATCGCTCAAACGATCTGAACGCGCTTGGAATACTGGCCAACGTCGTGCGCGAGCGAAAGAACGGCAATTTCGCCACCTACATTCACAATCGCTACATCAACTACTCGAATATCTGTGTCTTATCGTGTCAGTTTTGCGCCTTTGCCGCCAAAAAACGGGATGCCCATGCGTTCGAGCATGCCGTTAGCGAGGTCATTCAGATTGTCGCAGAAGCGCTTCCGCTGGGGATTACGGAAGTGCATATGGTCGGCGGTTTGCATCCGACCTTGAAGAAAGAGTGGTATCTCGATTTGTTGCGCGGATTGCGCTCTCTCGATCCCAATCTCCACATCAAAGCCTTTACTGCGATTGAAGTTCGCCATCTCGCTCAGCGAATCTTCAAGATGTCGATCCCAGAAACGCTCGAGCTTCTCCGCGAAGCGGGCCTTGGCTCCATCACTGGCGGAGGCGCCGAAATTTTTGATGCCGCAGTCCGAGACCGGGTTTGCCGCGGCAAAGAAACGGCCGAGGAGTGGCTTGATGTTCACCGAATTTGGCATCGCATGGGTGGCCGCAGCACTTGCACCATGCTTTATGGTCACGTCGAGACTCTCGAGCAGCGTGTCGATCATTTACGGCAACTTCGTCAACTTCAGGATGAAACCGGCGGATTTAGCGGTTTTGTTCCATTTGCCTTCGAGCCGCAAACGACGGTGCTTGCTCACATCAGGCGGGCTTCTGCCATCGAGCAACTGCGCAACCTCGCTGTCAGCCGAATTTATCTCGATAACATCGATCATTTGACCGCTTATTGGGTCAGCTTGGGTCTGCCGCTGGCACAAGTGTCGCTTAGTTACGGCGTGGACGATTTGCACGGCACAATCATGGAAGAGAAAATTTTCCACATGGCCGGAGCAACTACGCCGCAGCAACAAAGCATCGCTGCGCTCGAACATGCCATTCGCGAGGCTCAGCGAATTCCTGTCCAGCGCGACAGTTATTACCAGCATCTCAACGGCGCGGAGCAAAGATCGACATCGAGCCGGCCGCGTTCTGAAGCAGAACTCGCCTGCGCCTAACGAGTGCAGGATCGGCATCCGCTGCGAATTGGCTGCGTTAAATATCTCAACGCGCGTCCGCTAATTCACGGCTGGCCAATCGATGTTGTGCTCGATCATCCGTCCGCGCTTTGCGCGCAGCTTTCGGGTGGCGAGCTCGATATTGCGCTCGTTTCGAGTTTCGAATTTCTCCGCAACCCAATCTACCGGATGGTGGACGGCATTTCTATTTCGTCGGACGGCCCGGTTTATAGCGTTGTCGTCGCCCACGTCGGCGAAATGTCCGATGTAAAAGAGATTGAACTCGACCCGGCCGCGGAAACCTCCGGCAATTTGCTGCGTTGTTTGCTCAATGAGCGAAAACTGACTCCGCGGTTCGTCGCAACATCGACATCTTCTTCTCTTCCGAAAGGAACGGCGCGCCTGCTCATCGGCGATCAAGCCATTCGATTCCGCCAAAAGCATGCGAAAGAATTCCAGTTTTGGGATCTCGGCGAACAATGGAAAAAATTGGTTGGCCTTCCGTTCGTTTACGCGCTTTGGCTCGTTCGACCTGAAGTTGTCGATCCAAAATCGATCGCGGATCGGTTACGCAGATTGCGCGACAGTAACCTCGCGAACATCGACAGCCTGATCGCCGGCGAGAAGGAATTTGATCGTGGTTTTTGCGCCCGCTATTATCGTGAGCATCTTCGATTCGGTTTCGGAGAACGCGAGATGGAAGGGCTGCGAGCCTTCCATCATTTATGCCAAAAACACGACCTGCTGCCAAAACGCGACTTCGCGTTGAACCTCGTCTAGCCGGCCCTTTTGCGCGATGGAGGCGATTACGGCGGAGTTAACGCGAGCGTAGCTGAAGAGCTAGGGCCTCGTCTGTTTGGGCGCGTTCATGTTCGGACCGGTCTGACCGCCGGGGGGCGTCCATTGCCCGACGATGTCGGCGCCGAAAATCCACTCATCCTGAAGCGTTCCGTTTACGGAGATGGTTTTTTCGTAATATTTTCTCAGATTAATTTGTTGCTTCTCAAATTCAGTTTCTCTGCGAGCGCGGGTCAGGCGCAAGAGCGTATCAGGATCTTTCAGGAGACTTAATCGATATGCGCCATCGACCAGGACAACTTTTCCGGTGAACACCTCGGTCTTGCGTTCGAGCTTGGCTGACTCTTTTTGTGGCGGACCGCTCGGCTGCTCCAACATTTTCCTGCCTAATGCGCACCCGGACAAAACAAGCAGACCTACGGACAAGATGATTGCGATCGATTTCACAGTCCCTGTCTAGTTTAGCGGTCAATCGCGAGTCAACTGATTATGAGTAAAATGCTCTCCTAGTTGTCAGGAAATGCCCGGCAGATAAAATAATCGGTGCAAAGCCGCGTAGAGGAAACCCTGATCGCCGCGGAGCAGCGTAGAATGTTTACGCGGCAAAGCCGATGGATCCTTATTCCGCCTGAGGAACTCAATGACGATCCAATTCCGTGGAGCGAAATCTGCGGCTGCGAATGTATCGCCCGACTCTTATTTCGAAAAGGTTTCCACACCGCCGATGAAGTGCGGGCGTTTTTGCAGCCGCGCCTGAAATCATTGAGTGATCCGTTTTTGCTGCCGAACATGGAAGCGGCGATCACGCGCATTTTCACGGCATTGGATCGACATGAACGAATTGTCCTTTTCGGAGATTACGACGTCGACGGAGTCACCTCGCTCGCCTTGCTGGCTGAAACACTCCGCGGATATGGCGTTGCGCCGGATTTATTTCTGCCGCTGCGGAT
Organism: Verrucomicrobiota bacterium; assembly: GCA_003219215.1. Classification (GTDB taxonomy): domain Bacteria; phylum Verrucomicrobiota; class Verrucomicrobiia; order Chthoniobacterales; family UBA10450; genus AV40. Next base: position 33,166 of record QHPY01000094.1, read on the forward strand.
GGAAGAGGGTTACGGCCTGAGTCGAGAGAGTGTTGAGCGCTGCATTCAACAATATCATCCCCAGCTTCTCGTCGCGCTCGACTGCGGAACATCGTCGGTCGCCGAGATTCTCGATCTTGGCAACAGGGGCGTGGATGTGATTGTGCTCGATCACCACGAGCCGAAATCCGCCCTGCCAGAGTGCGTCGCGATTGTAAACCCAAAAGTCGATCCGACGTCGCCTTTCCACTATTTGTGTAGCGCCGGAATTGTTTTCAAGCTTTGCCACGCGCTTTTGAAAACGCGGCCGGTCGATTTTGATCTCAAATCAAAACTCGATCTGGTTGCGCTCGCAACCGTTGCCGACATCGTTCCGCTTCGCGGTGAGAATCGGACGCTTGTCCAGCGCGGCGCGATCGAAATCGCACGAACGGCAAGACCCGGGCTAAAAAAGTTGATTGAAATCAGC
>QHPY01000171.1 GCA_003219215.1 Verrucomicrobiota bacterium
CCGAGCACGGCTAAACGCCGCTCGATATTGAATTGCTTTACGATGGTGGCGAAGCGGGTTTCGATTTTGTGCGAAACGAACCAGCGCTGATCGTAATGCGCGAGTTTTTTGAACGGCGGCGTTTTTTCGCGCAGAAAATCTTTTGACAGCAACCAGCGATTGTACGGCGGCATGATTTCCGCGCCGACAATCGTAATGGTGCCGCGCTTGTCGTGCTTGCGAACGCCTTCGCACGCGCACGCGCCGCCGATGCCGCTTCCGATAACCAAGTAATCACGCCGGATCATCTTGAAAAAATTGGACGATAAAGAGTTCGCGCGCGCAATGGTAGGGAAAAATGATTTCGACGGTTTAAATGTCGATCTAAGTAGTTGTCGTTGTTGTAGCTGCCAGTCCAATCCGGACTGGGATTGTCTCTGGCGGCAGACGCCTTTATAACACCGCGCGGCAAATTACTACCGACGCAATGACTCCGGTCAGATCAGCCAGCAATCCGGCTGGAATTGCGTGACGCGTCTGCTTGATCCCGACCGATCCGAAATAAACAGCCGCGACATAGAAAGTTGTCTCAGTGCTCCCATAAATCGTCGCCGCCATCAGACTGATAATGTTGTCCGGGCCGAGCCGGTGCACGACGTCGGTCAAAAGCGCCAGCGTGGCGCTTCCGCTCAACGGCCGCATCAAAGCCAGCGGCACGAGATCAGTTGGAAAATGCAACGGAGTCAGGATTGGGCTAAGCAGTTTCGTCAATAGATCGATTCCGCCCGCGCCTTTGAACATTCCAATCGCTACCAGCATCGTCACCAGGAACGGGATGATTCGCAAGATGACGTTGAACGCTTCTTTCGCGCCTTCCACGAATTCGTCGTAAACCTTGATCCCGCGCGCGGCGGCGTAGACCGGGAAAAAGCTGAACAGAAACGGAATCGCAAGAATCGACAACGCGTTAACCATTCTCGCGAAAGGATTCTGTAACGTTGCGTCAGTTGGCATCGGGAGTCGGAACAGATCCGGCATCACCATGCGCAGAAAAAGCATCACAAAAAAGACCGTGAGCAGCACGAGCGCGATCAATCCCCACGGCGTCGGACGTGAAAGCGGCGGTTGGCCAAGCGATTCATCATCGAACGCAAATTTATCGGCGGACTGCGATTTCGAATACGCCGGTCGCGGCGCGGGTTCTTTTTTCTTCTTCGATCCTTCGCTGGTCACTGGGCGGAAGAACGACAATCGCTCGAAGAATTTCGCCGAAAGCACCGCCACAGTCGCGGCGCAAAGTGTCGCGAAAAATGCCGTGCCGACGATCACCGTTGGTCGCGCCGACCCGGCTGCGGCCAGAATCGCTATCGCTGTTGCCGGAATGAGTTGCACCGAACTGGTGTTGATCGCCAGAAAAGTGCACATCGCGTTCGAAGCGACGCCCGGTCGCGGGTTCAACGATTCCAAATCGCGCATCGCGCGCAATCCGAGCGGCGTCGCAGCGTTACCGAGCCCGAGCATGTTCGCCGCCATGTTCATCAGCATCGAACCCATCGCGGGATGGTCCGGCGGAACTTCCGGAAACAATCGCTGCATCAACGGTCGCAATCCGTACGCGATCCGTTGCACAAGCCCGGCGCGCTCCGCCAAACGCATGAGACCCAGCCACAGTGCCATGATCCCGATCAATCCCAACGCGATCGTCACCGCTGTTTTTGCGCCATCGAGCGCGCCGCCGGTCACATCCTTAAGCCGATCGTTCCAACCGCCGATGGCGACCGCGAGCAACACCAGCGCTAGCCAGATGTAGTTCAGCACGCCGGGAATTTTAAACCACGAAGGCCACGAAGATCACGAAGGATTTCAGAGGATGGGTTTTCTAGCCACGTCGCTGCGCGACGTCCAGTCTTAGACGTGCCATTGGCACGTCGCTACAGCCCGCTTTGTGATTGCATTGTCGATCTTGTCTTCGACAGACTGATGCCATGAACGAATCCCGCGACATTACTGGCAATCCCGCTCCGCTGGGTCTCCTCGGTTTCGGCATGACTACGGTGCTGCTCAACCTTCACAATGCCGGTTTTTACGAACTCAACGCGATGATTCTGGCGATGGGCATTTGTTACGGCGGAATCGCGCAAGTCATCGCCGGGATGATGGAATGGCGAAAAGGCAACACGTTTGCCACCACTGCTTTTGTTTCCTACGGACTTTTCTGGCTCTCGCTCGTCACCATGATTGTCCTGACAAAACTCGGTTGGGGCGCAGCGTCGAACGACATCGCGATCGCGGCGTATCTCGCAATGTGGGGATTATTTACCCTCGTGATGTTTATCGGCGCGCTGCGGCTCAATCGTGCGTTGCAGATCGTCTTCGCCACGCTCACGATTTTGTTTTTTCTGCTCGCTTATGGCGATTTCGCGAACGCGAGCCCCGGTTTCAAACATTTCACCGGTTACGAAGGAATTTTCTGCGGCTTCTCCGCGATTTACACCGGCCTCGCGCAGGTGCTGAACGAACTGTATGGCAAAGTTGTTCTGCCACTCGGCCCGGTAAAGACGTAAAGCGCTACTTTTCTTTCAACAAACTGGCAGCGAGTTGGAGCGCGGACTCGCTTTTGCCTCCGAGCATGCGCGCGATTTCTTCGCGGCGCGCTTTACCTGCGACTTCCTGTAAATTCGAAAACGTACGGCCGCGAACAACGTCTTTGGTCACGACAAAATGCGATGAAGCAGCTGCCGCGACTGGCGCGAGGTGGGTGATACAAATCAGCTGATGCTCTCGTCCGAGCGTTTGCATCTTTGCCCCGACTGCATGCGCGATCTCGCCGCCGACGTTGGTATCGATCTCGTCGAACACGAGAAGAGGAATCGCGTCATGAGCGGCGAGCGCGGATTTGATCGCGAGCATGAGCCGCGAAATTTCGCCGCTCGAAGCGATCGCGCGCAACGGTTTTAACGGTTCGCCGGGATTCGGCGAGAAAAGCAGCTCGACCGAATCGAAACCGCTCGCGCGCGGTTCGTCCAGCGCGCTAAGTTTTGCTTCGAATTCTGATTGCCGGAATCCAAGATCGGCAAGATTCTTACGAATCGTTTCGGAAAGTTTCGGGGCCGCTTTCGCGCGCAGTTTGCGCAGCGCGTCACCCGCGCGATTCATTTGGCCGCGAACTTTTTCGATTTCTTTCGTAAGCCGCTCCAGTTCCGCGTCACGCCCTTCGATTTTCTGCATTCGTTCGGCTGCGCGTCGACCGAACTCAATCACTTCCGCAATCGAGCCGCCGTATTTCCGTTTTAATGTTTCGAAAAGGGAAACGCGCTGCTCGAGCGCAGCGAGTTGCTCCGGGTCGAGATCGAGCTTTTCAGCGTAATCGGAGAGTGATCGCGCAATTTCGGACAGCTGCACGACCGCCGCCGCATGTTCGGAAGAAAGTTCTGCGGTGGAGATGTCGATCTTTTCCAACTCGCGCAACAAGCGCTGTGTCTCTGCGAGCTGCGAGAGGACCGATTCGTCCGCCTCGGAAAGTTTGTTCGCCGCGGAGCCGGCCAATTCAATCAAGCGCTTGCTGCTGCTGCTCAATTTGTAGCGCTTCTCGATTTCGTCTTCCTCGTCGGTGACGAGGTTTGCCGAATCAATTTCAGTGATTTGATGACGAAGGAGATCGAGCTCCTGTTCGCGCGCGGTTTCGGCCGTGTTGAGCGCTATGTGTTCGGCCGCCAGCGTCTGTAATTGTCTGAAATGCTTTCGGTATTCCTCGACCTGCTCTTCGGCTCGCGCAAACGAGTCGAGCAGGTCGAGCTGCTTGTCCGGCGACAGTAGCGACTGGTGATCGTGCGGGCCGTGAAGATCGACCAATGCGTCACCGATGCTTTTCAAGATCGACAATGTTGTGGGCGAGCCGTTGATGAACTGACGATTATTGCCCGCGGCGGAAAGTGTTCGCTTAATGATAAGATCATCGGTGGACGGTTCGACGCCGGCCTCAATCAGCTGCGGGTTCAGCTTCTGTAATTCTTTGCCGGTAAAAATCGCTTCCGCTGTGCAAGTGTCGGCGCCGGTGCGGATGAGCGATTTGTCCGCGCGTTCGCCAAGTAAAAGCTGGAGCGCGCCGATGATGATCGATTTGCCTGCGCCGGTCTCACCCGTGATGGCGGTGAACCCAGGCGCAATCTGCCACTCGAGTTCTTCCACGAGCGCGAGGTTTTTGATTCGAAGCAGATTGAGGACGGCAGGCATGCAGAGGTTGAGAGTTGAGGGTTGAGAGTTGAGAGTGCGGCGCTCTTGAAGATTTCAAACACTCGCCACCCAACTTTCAACTCCGAAAGCTCAATTTCTCGATGAGGCGGTGTCGATCATCCCTCGTTCTCGGGATCGTGCTTATCCTAGTGATCGATCTTCGCGCTGAGCAACCACTCGCCGCATCGACCATTGTCGTTTACAACAAGGCAGCCCTCGATTCGCCCGAGCTGGCAAGATTCTACGCGCAGCAACGCGGCATCGCCTCCGATCACATCGTCGGCCTGACTTGCTCGACAGACGAAGAAATCACCCGTGAGGAATACGATGCAAACATCGCCGGGCCGCTGCGCGACACCTTCAAGACCCGAAAATGGTGGACGGTCCGGGAAACGTCCGAGCAACAAACGGCCGTGATGACGACTTCAATTCGTTTTGTCGCGGTGATCAAAGGCGTGCCGCTGAAAATCAAACCAAGGGAGGGTCCGTACCCGGGTGATCAATCGGCCGGCGGCCCTGTTAGCAGCCGCAACGAAGCGTCGGTCGACTCGGAGCTGGCAAGTCTTGGTTTATTTTCGCGGCAAATTTCCGGTCCGCTGCGGAATCCATATTTCCAGAGCTTCAAGACAATCGGCGACGTCGATAATCCCGTTCTATTACTGGTCTGCCGGCTTGATGCGCCAAAGGCCGAAACCGTGCGCCGAATGATTGTCGATTCGATCGCTACCGAAAAAAGGGGATTATGGGGCCGCGCCTACGTCGACGGGGCACGCGAGACCGCGGCCGGTTACGCGGTTGGCGACCAATGGCTCGCGGAAATTCCGGTGCAGCTGCACAAAGTCGGTGTGCCTGTCGTTTACGATAATTCCCCTGCAGTTTTTCCGGATGGTTATCCGATGACCGATTGCGCTCTTTATTACGGATGGCGCACAGAGAAGGCCGCGGGACCTTTTGCCCAACCGGAGTTTCGTTTTTCGCCGGGCGCAATCGCAGTCCACATCCACTCTTTTAGCGCGATGACTTTGCGCGACCCGAATGCGAACTGGGTAGCGCCTCTCCTCTCGCGGGGCGCCGCGGCCAGTCTCGGTAATGTTTACGAGCCCTATCTCCGACTCACGGCGCATCTGAATATTTTCAACGATCGCTTGTTCAACGGTTTCACTTTTGCTGAGAGCGCGTATTCATCGATCGAAGTTCTCTCCTGGATGTCGGTGATGGTCGGCGATCCATTATATCGCCCGTACGCGTCATGGTTGCAGATTGAAACCGCGGCCGATTCTTCAAAAAAGGACTCTTGGAAAATGTACCACGATTTCGCGGTGCAGAATTTTTCGAACGCATCGGCGCAATATCGTTCTCTGGCGCGGCAGGCCGCATCGCGCGTGCACAACTGTCCGATGCTTGAAGATCTTGGACTGATGGAGATCGGCGATGGAAATTTAGCTGCGGCCACGAGCTACTTCGGCGAAGCGCGCACCTGTTATTCCAATCGCGACGACATTCTGCGGGTCGTGATCGAGGAGGCGGACGCTTGGAGCAAACTGAAGAAGCCGAAACGCGGGATTGATTTATTGCGGAGCACGCTGCGAGTGGCGAGTGATGCTCCGGCGGCTCCGTTACTAAGAAACCTCGAACAGGAATTGCGTGGGCTATCAACAACGCCGACACCGAGACCGACGCCACGTTCCCGCTGATCGGTTATCTGCCTAATAAAGAATTCCCCTCGGTTCGCTTTGGGTCATTCCAAGCAGACCGAGGAATCTTTCAAAAGCTGATGGATCACACTGTTTCCTTAGCGTGACGTTCGCTCAGTAGGTGAGATTCTTCGCTTAAGCTCAGGATGACAAAGAGCGCCTAGCGAATGATCCCGCGTTCGGTTTTTTCGATGAACGCAACAATCTCGCGGACCTCTTCGCTCTGCGGCAGTTCCTTCCGGACCGCCTCCAGCGCTTGGGCGGTATTACATTTAGAGCGGTAGATCAGGCGAAACGCCTCTTTGATCCATTTGACGTTTTCGGCCGGAAAATTTTTCCGTTCCAAACCAACGAGATTAACGCCGCGAATTTCCGCCGGATTCCCGTCCGCGATCATGAACGGGGGAATGTCCTGGACGATCTTCGAGCAACCGCCGGTGATGGCGAAACGACCGATACGGCAAAATTGATGGACCGCGGTCAGGCCGCCCATGACCGCGTTGTCTCCAACCTGCACATGCCCCGCGAGTGTTCCGTTGTTGGAAAAGACCACCTCGTTTCCAACCGCGCAATCGTGGCCGATGTGGCTGTAGGCCAGAAAATTTCCGCGACTCCCCACTCTGGTCTTGCCGTCGCTGGTGGTGCTCCGATTCACGGTGACGAACTCGCGAAACGTATTTTCGTCGCTGATTTCCAGAAACGTCGGCTCGCCCGCGTATTTCAGATCCTGTGTTTGCTGACCGATCGAGCAGTAGGCGTAAAATTTATTCTTCGCACCAGCTCGCATCGGTCCCTGCAGCGTAACATGATGTTGCAGCCAGCAATTTGCGCCGATCACGACATTTGCGCCGATTACGCAGTACGGGCCGACGATCGTTCCTGAACCGATTTCCGCGCCAGGATCGACAATCGCCGTCGGATGAATCTGCACGTCGCTCATCTATCGAGAAACGTGAACATCAATTCGCCTTCGGAAACGACCGCGTCGTTCACTACGCAATGGCACTTGGCTTTCGCCAACCGTTCGCCGCGCGCCTTCGTCAGCTCGGCGTGAATGAACATCGTGTCGCCTGGCATCACCGGTTTGCGAAACTTCACGTCGTCTGCGCTCATGAAATAACCGATGCGGCTGCTCGTTTTTGCGAGCTTGAATAGCAACAAGCTTGCGACCTGCGCCATCGCTTCCACCTGCATCACGCCGGGCATCACCGGATGACCGGGAAAATGTCCCTGAAAAAACGGTTCGTTGATTGTGACCGATTTCATGCCGACGCATTTTGTTCCGCTTTCATCGAAGCTGATGATCCGATCGACCATCAAAAAAGGATAACGATGCGGCAAAATTTGCATGATCTCTTCGCTGTCGAGCCCGCCGTCGCCTTTCGGTACCACGCGCGGCAGCGCAAGCGCGTTGCGACGCGATTGCTCCTTAGCGATGGCGCGAGCTAATTCTGCATTGGCTGCGTGCCCTGGTTTCACCGCAATGAGATGGCCGCGAATTCGGCAACCGACGAGCGCAAGGTCGCCGACAATATCGAGAATCTTATGCCTGACGAATTCGTCCTGGAAACGCAGTGGCTCTTTGCTTAGGACTGCGTCGCCGCGCACGACGACCGCGTTCTCGAGGCTGCCGCCTTTGATCAGATTTTTCTCAATCAGCGGCTCGACGTCTTCGTAGTAAACAAACGTCCGCGCCGGCGCGATCTCGCGCTCAAAAAGTTCCGGCACGATATCGGTCGACAAAAATTGCGTGAAACGATTGTTCGGCCCGGCTTGCGTGCATGAGACCCGGAATCCATTGTCGTCGGGCAACAGGATGAGCATTGCGCCTGTTTTCGTTTCGATGTGCATCGGTTCGCGGACATGAAAAAATTTCCGCGGCGCCTCCTGCGCCGATACGCCAGCGCGTTTGATTACATCGACATACGCTTTTGCGCTGCCATCGCCGATCGGCGGTTCGTTCGCGTCCATTTCGACGATCGCGTTATCCACGCCCATCGCCGACAACGCCGCCAGCACGTGCTCGACCGTATGCACGCACATCGATCCTTCGCCGATCGTTGTCGCCCGCTCGACCGTTTTGAGATTGTCGATCTTTGCATCAATTGTCGGCTCGTCCGGCAAATCCTTGCGCTTGAATTTGATTCCGTGATCGGCGGGCGCCGGATGCAACCTCAGCGAAACTTTCTCGCCGGTGTGCAGCGAGGTCCCACTGAAACCGGCCGCTTTCATCAGCGTGTGTTGAAATTCAGGCATGGAAGCCATGACGCCTAACTAAACAAAGATTTCCGATTCTGACCAGAGGCGTTACTTCAGCTCAAAAAACCCGCAATCAAACGCCATCATCTTGTCGATGTTCGATACGCGAAACTGCTCGATTGAGGACCCATTGTCTTGCCAAACATCGGCCGCTTTCTCGCCATCTTTTCCAATCACAACCCGAACCAGATTGGTCCCTCCGCTGATCGTCGCCAACGGCAATCCATCCATCGTTTCCAGGAAACTTCCTTTGCTGTCGAATCCGATGCTGACATCAACGACCGATCGCGTATCGCTGACGAGCGGGTTCGGGACTAACTTCACGGAAGTGTGGTCCGATGCGCTACTCGGCGGTGAATCTACTTTTCCGGCGTCGTCCACTTTCAGGTGCGCGACCAAGTAACCGCGCGCGCGGTATTTACCGGGTGGCAAATCTTCGCCTGCATCGTTTTTGCCGTCCCAGGTCGTGCGGAGCGCGTTTTCGTCGATCGTGAAGTTGTCGATCTTCGCCTCGCGGTGCAGAACGCGGACGAGTTTGTCGTTGGAATCAAAAATCCCGAGACTGATCGTTCCTTCCATCGGCGGCGGAACGAACCGGAGCTGAACAGTTCGTACCGCGGATGCTGAGGGTGATGGCAACGGTGTTTGCTCTGGGGTTGGAGAACCCGCCGGAGTCGACGATGGCGATTCTTGACCGGCGGCGAAGCAGATCGCCGCTAGGCTGGTTAGAATCGCGAGGTTAATTTTCTTTCTCATTGTAGCGACGCTCTGTGAACGTCGTCCGATTTCAGCGACGGTCATGGACCGCCGCCACAGTAATAACGCCAATTGATGTTCGGGAAAAGATTGTCGCGCCATTCGCAATCGGCCAGGAATTTCTCATCCAGTTGTCCGGCGGCAAGCTGGTCGTGCAATTGATTGAAGCGGGTGAGGTGATCGATCGTGCGCTTGGTCGCGTATTCGCGCGCGGTTCCGGTTCTCATTAGAAACGCCCAATCGCTCGACTGCGCCAGCAAAAGTTCGCGCGCGAGTTGTTTGAGACTGCGATCTTGTAGGGTGGGCGCTATGCCTGGCGATTTCTTCTCTGGTAACCGGAGCGGCTGCCCCCCAACGGAAAAGTCTTGCGCAAGTTTGCTCATCCGTGCCGCCGCTGCGTGCAAGTGCGGGTAGATCCACGAATTGTTTTTGTCGATCCAGACTTCGAGATGGCCTTTGTCGCCCCAACTTGATGCAGCCGGCTCGATCGTTTGTTGGGTGGGATCGGTCTCCAGATATTCGCTTGGAGTCGTTAGGCAAAAATCTTTTTGATCGAACGCGGCCTTACGGATGAACGACTCGAGAAAGCGCGGCCCTTCAAACCACCAATGTCCAAACAGTTCCGCGTCGAATGGCACAACGACGGTTGGATCGATATTGAGGGCGGCGAGCTGCCGAAATTGCGCGCACCGTTGTTCCAGAAAATGCGCGGCATGCGCGTCAGCAGCTTTTTCAGCCTCAGCCCGATCGTAAAGTTGCTTCTCCGCTTTGCGTCCAGTGATGCGGTGATATTTCACACCGGAAAATTTTCGCACGCCGCGCGCGATCGGCCCCAAATGCTCGAGTGGAAGATCGAATCCGACATCGCGGTAAAATTCGCGATACGCCGGATCGCCCGGATAACCTTCCTCCGCACTCCAAACCTGGCGGCTGGAATCGCGATCGCGCGCGAACGCAGCCGGACCGGCCGGCGTGTAACAGGGCGCATAAATCGCGCGTTGCGGTGCCGGAGTTCCAAACAACAATCCGTGCGCGTCAAGAACAAACCAGCGGACATTCGCTTCCTGCAAAATCGTGTCGAGTCCGGGCGCATAGGCGCATTCGGGCAGCCAAAAACCGGTTGGCTCGGTATGAAAGACATCGATATGAACGTCCCGACCGATGAGAACCTGCGCGCGGGCGGCTTCGCGCGATTGCTGGTGAATCAGCGGCAGCAAACCATGGGTCGCCGCGCAGGCGATGATTTCCAGGGCGCCCACGTCGCGCAATTGTAGAAACGCAGCGAGCAAATCGCCGTTCCATTCGTTAACAAAGAAACGCCGGCTTGCTGAAAACAATTCGAAATAAAACTGCGCCAACTCCGCCAGTTCTGACTCGTTGCGATTTCGTCTTCGCTCACGCGCCGCGAGATCGATCAAGAGATCGACATGCCGGACGTAGCGTTCGCGTAAGAGATCGTCTTGCAACATCGCGCACAGCGTGGGCGTGAGCGACATCGTGAGCTTGAACGGAACGTCGTCGTTCACCAACCGTCGCATCATTTGCAGGAGCGGGATGTAAGTTTCGGTGATCGCCTCGAACAGCCAGTCTTCTTCCAGAAAATGTTCATGTTCCGGATGCCGAACGAACGGCAAGTGGGCGTGAAGAATGAGCGCGAGGTGACCAGCCATTGCAGATTTCTTTACTCTGTCATTCCGAGCGGAGCGAGGAATCTCCCAAAAGGTGAAGGATCACACCGATTACTTGGCGCGACGTTCGCTCTGTGGCTGAGATCCCTCGCGTTCGCTCGGGATGACAATCAGAGCGTTCGGCAGAAATCCTGAAACCGGTCGAGCCCCTTTTTGATGATGTCGATGCTGGTGGCGTAGCTCAGTCGAATAGTTCGGTCGTCCCCGAATGCTGCGCCGGGCACGACGGCCACGTTTGATTTGCTGAGCAATCGATCCGCAAAGTTTTGTGAAGTCAGTCCGAGTTGACTGACATTCACCAAAACATAGAACGCGCCCTGCGGCTTCACTGCGGTCACGTTTGGAATTTTTGAAAGACGATCGAGCATGTAATTACGCCGCATATCGAATTCTTCGCGCATGTCGGCGACTGATTGCTGATCGCCTTTCAACGCCGCGAGCGCGCCGCGTTGCGAGAAGGAGGACGGATTCGCGGTCGTGTGGCTTTGAATTGAATCGACCGCCTTCGCCACCGCCTCTGGCGCCGCCAGATAACCGAGTCGCCATCCCGTCATCGCATACGATTTGCTGAACCCGTTGACGGTGATGGTCAGATCGTAAGCTTCTTTCGAAAGCGACGCGATGCTGACATGCTTGGCGTCGTCATAAACAAGTTTCTCGTAAATTTCGTCGGACAAAATGTAAATGTCTTCTCCCCTAGCGACTTCAACAATCGCCTCCAGCTCTCCTTGCGTGTAAACCGAACCGGTCGGATTGCACGGACTGTTCATGATCAACATTTTTGTCCGCGGCGTCATCGCGTTTTCAAAATCTTCCGCGCGCATTTTCCAATTGTTGCGCTCCATCGTCGGCACGATCACCGGCTCCGCCCCGACGAGCCTTACCATGTCGGGATAACTGACCCAATACGGCGCCGGAATGATCACCTCGTCGCCCGGCTGACACGTCGCCAGAATTGCGTTGTAACAGCAATGTTTGGCGCCGTTGCTCACGATCACCTGACCGGGGCGGTAAGTTAGTCCGTTATCCGCCGCTAATTTTTCCGCGATCGCCTGGCGCAACTCGGGAATGCCCGCGCTCGGCGTATACTTAGTGAAGCCGGCCTGCAACGCTGCAATCGCTGCGGTTTTGATGTGCTCCGGCGTATCGAAATCCGGTTCGCCCGCGCCGAAGCCGCAAACGTCAATTCCCTCTGCCTTCATCGCCTTCGCTTTGCTGTCGATGGAAAGCGTCAGCGACGGAGTCAGTTGGGCAGCGCGTTCGGAAATTTCCATATCGATCTTTGCTTTTAATTCAGGGAGCGCACATTATTGGCGGCCGTAAAAGTTTTCAATCAAAGCTTTAAAGTTATTCTCCTCGACGCGGACAATCGCCATTTCGCGCTTCGCGTTCTCAATTGAGTCGGACGCGTGCGCAGCGTTAATCATAATAGTTTGTCCAAATTCTTTTCGAATCGAGCCGGGCGGCGCCTTCGCGGGATCGGTGGGGCCCAGTACTTCGCGAATTTTGCGAACTGCGTCTCCCCCCTGATAAACGAGGGCAATGCATTTTTCCGTGCCGGGTGTGTCGCGCTTTTCCGGAAGCGTGTCGCTCGGGCGCGCGCCCGCCATGAATTCGACGATGTCCTCCCATGCGTCGCGTCCCTTGTTGTGTCCTAATTTTTCCTGCAACACCGGTAACACCGGGCCGTAAAAGACCTCGGCTTGTGCCACGCTCATCCGGTGCACCTTGAAACCGACGATGTAGAGCCCGGTGCGCGAAAAAACTTCGATCACGCCGCCGGGCCGAATGTTTGGAAATTTGAAATTGTCGGGCTTAATTAAAACGAGCGTCTTTTCGATCTTGACGTCCTTCGGAAACTGGACGGCTTGATCGAGAACACCGCCGTCGCGGTCGGAAAATTCCGCCCAAAGTTTTAAATCGCGCTCGATCGCCTTGCCGTCGAATGCCGCCACCACCGCCGGCTCGAAGTAAGTGACTTTACCTGACTCGTCCGTGATGTAATCGCCGAAGGTATCACGAATGGTTTCACCGCTCGTATCTTCGTGAGAGATGTGACCGACGGTGTTGCGCATTTTTTCTGCAGCACCGGCACCTCGAAAAATCAAACACAAGACGCGTGCTCGCTGTCCTTGCTTTTCGCCAGTAAAATTTCTTAAGACATACGCCCTGATTAATTCCTGTGTCGCGCGATGATTCGGTTCCGTTTCGCTCACGATCGTCCCAGCGTAGCGCCGAATCAGCTCCTCGCTCGGTGCGAACATGCGCGCCGCCACCAGATCCAGACCGGTGCGTGAAATCAGCCGGGCGATGATTCCGCCGGTGCGCGATTTGCGCATCGAATACGGCGTAATGGTGGCGTAGGAAAGTTCCTCGGTCTGCATGTACGTTTGCCCGCGGCTTAAGATTAAACCGCGTTTTATGCAGAAAACCGTAGCCGCTAAAGGGTCGCCGAACCTACCTGATCACCGCTAAAATCGCAACCCACTTTCCGCGTCGGTGCAATTGCAAGATGTCGATCTTGTTGCGCTTAAGCGCGCGCGTTACATCGCGTTCTTGCTCACGCAAAACCCCAGAAAGAATCAGCCAGCGCGCAGCTTTTAGTTTTGGCAAAATCTCAATCAACAGGTCGCTAAACAGATTCGCGGTAACAACGTCGACTTGGCCGCGGTAGCTCGTCCCGCGAAGGCGGCTCTTGCCCAATTTGCAGCGGCGCACGTCGCCGACGCGAAAATTCACATCGTGAACTTTGTTCGCACGGGCGTTTTCTTTTGCAGTCGAGATTGCAGTCGGATCGCTATCAATTCCAATCACGCGCGTTGCTTCAAAACGTTTCGCGGCCAGCGCGAGGATTCCGCTGCCCGTTCCAAGATCGACAATCGACCAGCCTGGTTTCCAGTTTCGCGTCAATTTCTCCAACAGTCGCAACGACATCGCGGTTGTCTCGTGTTCGCCGGTGCCGAAAGCTGCGCCAGTGGGAATGATAAGCTCTTTAGTTGAGAGCCGATTTTTTCGTGAGCGAACAACGGTCAGTCGCTGACCGATTCGGAGAGGTTTGGTTTTCTGCTTCCGCGAAAATCGTTTCTGCCAATCGGCTGGAAGCTTTTCAACTTGTCCCCTGAATTGTGTCGCCAGGCTTTGCAGCTCGGTGCGGGAACTTGATGCGACTTCGAGCTGCAATTGTTTGCGACCGGGCCGTTCGATGATCGCCAGTTCATTGCCCGCAATCGCGCGCAATTCCTTTTCGCTATCGTTCCACCACTTCTGACTCGCCAGTCGTCGCCATAAATACATGCGTTGAGTTGATGCAGGGAAACCTGTTAGCCTTTGCCTTCTTCAGTGAAACTTCACGGCATTCATCATATCACGGCCATTGCGAGCGATCCGCAGCGCAATGTTGATTTTTACACCCAAATCCTCGGCCTGCGTTTTGCCAAGCGCACCGTTAATTTCGACGATCCATCGACCTATCATTTATATTTCGGCGACCGGACCGGCCGGCCGGGCACCGCGATTACATTTTTTGCGTGGCCGGGTGCGCGTCGCGGGTCGCGCGGAACAGGACAAGTAATTGCAGCTAGCTTTGCCATTCCGTCGGGCTCGCTCGATTTCTGGAAATCGCGTTTCGAAGAGCATCATATTTTCTCCGAGCGACTCCCATCACGCTTTGAAGCGTCGGCCATTCGTTTAACCGATCCCGATGGATTGCCGCTGGAGCTTATCGAAGCGGAGCAACTCGACGATATCGATCTTGAGTACGAAAGCGAAGCGCCGAATAAATTTGCCATTCATGGATTTCACGCGCCAACGCTTGAAGTTCAGCAGGCCAAACCAACCAAAGAGCTGCTTAAGAATCTCGGCTTCGAATTGATCGCTGAGGAAAAAGCGCGCCGTCGCTTTTCATTGAATTCAAAATCGACCAGCGCGCAGGTGGATTTGATTGAACGCGCTGATGGACAGTTCGGAGTTAATTCCGCCGGTACGGTGCATCACATCGCGTTTCGCTCTGCCGGCGAAAAGGAACAATTACGCTGGCGACAAAAACTGCTGGAGCTTGGTCTGCACGTCACGCCGGTGATCGATCGTTTTTATTTTCACTCGATCTACTTTCGTGAGCCGGGCGGTATTTTGTTCGAAATCGCCACTGAAGGTCCCGGTTTTAGAGTAGACGAACCGGTCGAGCATCTTGGCGAAAATTTGAAATTACCGCCACAATACGAGGAGCATCGGGCTGAAATCGAGCGGGCACTGCCTCCGATTATGTTCGAATCGAAAGCTAAAGGAGTGGGTTAAATTTGACCGAAGGGTATAATTCCCGGTAAGTAACCGCCTTTTCACGCCATGCTCATCGTAATGAACGCCAGCGCCGGGAAGGCCGAGATCGACAACGTCGTTCGCGTGGTCGAATCGCTTGGCTTCCGTGCGCACGTTATGCCGGGCGCGAACCGAACCGCGATCGGAGTCACCGGCAATCAGGGTGCGGTCGATCTCTCGCATTTTGAACATCTTCCCGGTGTTTCGGAAGCTATCCGTGTCACCAAGCCTTACAAATTGATCACGCTCGATCTGCGGCCAGACCGCACAATTGTCGATCTTGGCGACGGCGCGCGCATCGGCGACGGCTCGCTTGCGATTATCGCCGGGCCGTGTGCGATTGAAAACAGCAAGCAAGCATTTGCGATAGCGGACGTGGTTCAGCGCAGCGGCGCGAAATTTTTCCGCGGCGGCGCATTCAAACCTCGCACGTCTCCCTACGCTTTTTCTGGTCTTGGCGAAGCCGCACTGAAAATTCTTGCCGACATTCGGAAGGAATTTGGTTTGAAGATCGTCAGCGAAGCGCTTGATCAAGCCAATGTCGATCTTGTCGAGAAATATGCCGACATGATTCAGATCGGCGCGCGCAACATGCAGAATTTTACTCTGCTTCGGCGGGTCGGTCGCTCGAAATTGCCGGTGCTCTTGAAACGCGGAATGGCCGCGACATTGGAAGAATGGTTGCTCGCGGCCGAATACGTGATGGCGGAGGGAAATTACAACATCGTTTTGTGCGAGCGCGGGGTGCGCACGTTCGCCCAGCACACGCGGAATACTTTGGACTTGGCCGCCGTTCCGGCGGTGCGGCGGATTTCACATTTGCCAGTAATTGTCGATGCTGCGCATGGAACCGGTCGCAGCTACATGGTCACGCCGCTGGCGCGCGCCGGTGTCGCGGTTGGCGCGGATGGTCTAATGATCGAAGTGCACGGCCGGCCCGACGAAGCGCTTTCCGACGGCGCGCAATCGCTAATGTTCGACGAATACGAACAAATGGTGCGCGAAGTTCGCCAAATTCACGACGTGATCTCGCGCAACGGCGCTTAAACTCGCAAAAAATTCGCGAGCAACTTACGTCCTTCGGTCGTCAGGATCGATTCGGGGTGGAATTGCACGCCGTGGATCGGAAGTTGCCGATGTTGCAGTCCCATAATCTCGCCGTCATCAGTCTGCGCTGTGATTTCCAGTGAATCGGGTAACGATTCACGCCGAACAATCAGCGAATGATACCGCGTTGCTTCGAGCGGCTCAGCTAAACCTTCAAAAACACCGCTGCGGTTATGATGAATTTTTGAAGTCTTGCCGTGCATTAACTTTTCTGCCTGCACAATTTCGCCGCCAAAAACTTGGGCGATGCATTGATGACCAAGACAAACGCCGAGAATCGGGACGCCCGGCCCCAATTCTCGAATTAGATCAGAGCTGATCCCGGTATTTTCCGGCCGCCCCGGGCCGGGAGAAATGCAAATGCGATCGGGTTTCAATTTTTTAACTTCATCGACTGAGGTTTCGTCGTTTCGCTTCACCACAAGATCGACATCCATCTCGCCGAAAAGCTGGACGAGATTGTAGGTGAACGAATCGTAGTTATCGATAACGAGCAGTTTCATGGAGTCGTCGCGCGTGCAATGGCCGCGAGCATAGCTTTCGCCTTGTTGACGCACTCTTCAAATTCTCGCGCGGGATCGGAATCGGCTACAATACCGGCGCCAGTCTGGAAAAATGCTTGCCCGTTCTTCAAAATGATCGACCGGATTGCGATGCAGCTGTCATGCGATCCGTCGAATCCGAAATAGCCGACAATGCCGGCATAAAACCCCCGGCGCGCTTTTTCTAATTCGGCAATGATCTGCATCGCACGGATTTTTGGCGCGCCGGACACGGTGCCCGCTGGAAACGTCGCGCGAATGGCATCGAATGCGTTCTTGTCCTCGCGCAACCGCGCCACAATGTGCGAGACAATGTGCATGACGTGACTATAACGCTCGATCACCATTTGCTCGGTGACTTGAACGCTGCCGAACTCCGCCACGCGGCCGAGATCGTTGCGGCCGAGATCGATCAGCATTACGTGCTCAGCGCGCTCTTTTGGGTCGAAAATCAACGCGCGCGCGAGCTGCTCGTCCTCGGCTAAATCTTTGCCGCGCGGATAAGTTCCGGCGATTGGTCGCAGTTCGGCGGTGCGCTCGCGCACGCGCAGGTGAACTTCGGGTGAACTGCCAAGAACCGCGAAGCTAGGATCGAAATGTAAACAAAACATGTAGGATGAAGGGTTCCCGAAACGAAGCGCGCGATAGAGTTCGATAGGCGCACCCTCAAAATCGCTTTCGAAACGCTGTGAAAGGACAACCTGAAAAATGTCGCCGGCCGCGATTAGCTCTTTGGCTTTCATGACCATCGATTCAAATTCAGCGCGAGTTGTGTTGCTCGCGGGGAACGGAAGCTCTGCCGCCGGTTTGGCATCCACCGATTGCAGCGCGCGAGATTCGCCCAGCTTTCCTAACGTGCTTCCCAAATCTGCCTCCGCGTGTTCGTACGCCTGATCGACCGACGTTTTGCCGTCGATGTGCGCGTTACAGACCAAGCGAAGTTTTCGAAATCGATGATCGAACACGAGCAGCATTCGCGGAATCATGAACATCATTTCGGGAAGTTGCAGATCGTCCCGCTGGTGAGTCGGCACCGTCGGTTCGAAAAAACGAATCACGTCGTAACCGATGTAACCGACTGCGCCGCCAACAAAATGGGGAACGTCCCGCGGCGCGACAAACTTAAAACGCGAAAGGATCTGTTCGAGTTGCGTCAGTGGATCGCCTTCGTAATCGGCGCTGTTGAAAAGCACGAGCGGATCGAAACCGATAAAAGAGAACCGGCCGGATTCTTCATTTCGTTCCGCGGATTCAAAAAGAAAACACGGACCGCTCCCGCGACCGGCGGGATCGATCTTCGCAAAAGCAGACACCGGCGTCTCAACGTCGGCGACAAGATCGACAATCAACGGGATGAGATTGCCGCGCTTCGCGAGCTCGCGGAATTCGTCCCGTGAGGGAGTAATATCGAAAGAAGGCATGGAGCGGGTGACGAGACTTGAACTCGCGACGTCCTCCTTGGCAAGGAGGTGCTCTACCACTGAGCTACACCCGCGCTTTCGAGGGGAACAAATAATGGCCAGCCGTGCCAGGGGTGCAACATTTAATTGAATCCAAACTGGCACCGGGCTGCATCTCACTACCAAAGGATCAATATGAAAACATTCCCTCTCTGCATTTGCTCAGTTGTGCTGGCTGTTACGGCCATGGCGCAACCTGCACCCCCCCCGCCTCCTTCGCCATCCCCGGCGGCGTCGATGACGGCCAGCGCCTCGCCCGCTCAGGATCTGGCGGATAGAATCCATCAACGGATCGAGAAAAAGCTAAAAGGTCATCACGGGATCGCGATTGATGGAGATGAAGCCGATCTTAAGAGGATCAAATCAGACGATATTCCCGAATTCGTCATCCCGATTGTCGCGATCACAATGCTGACAATTTTTGGCGCGCCGGTCCTGATCGTCGCCGTGATCTTGTATTTCGGATTTTCAAAATCCCGAATGCAGCATCGCACCATTCGAATGCTGGCCGAGAAGGGCCAACCGATTCCACCCGCATTGCTCGCTCCGCCGGCGCCAGCCGTCCGTCAACGCTCGGATGTGCGGCGCGGTGTCGTTTTAACCATGGTCGGCCTCGGCCTGATGGTCTGGCTGGGCGCGGTCAATGATTGGGAGGGCGGCGCATGGTCGCTCGGTCTAATTCCTTTTCTTATCGGCGCCGGTTATCTGATCGTCTGGAAGTTGGAGGGAAAGAAGGACGTTTCGTCGTCGCCGCCGGCACCCTAATATCGCGGCGTGGAGCTAACCGATGCTGGCCTTGTTGCCCGAGTTCTTGTCGATGACGACCAGCACGCTTTTGGCGAGCTGGTTCGTCGGCATCAGTCGAGCGTGCGAGGTTTGTTGCGCCAACTTACCCGCGGCGATCTCGCCCTCGCCGACGATCTGGCCCAGGACGCTTTTGTTCGTGCTTACAAAAACATTCGCAGCTTCCGCGGCGAAGCGAAATTTTCCACCTGGCTTTATCGGATTGCCTACAATTGCTTTCGCGAGGACGCGCGACGCCGGAAGGAGCTCGTCGGAATTAATGAGAAACAATGGCAAGCGGAGCAGGATCCACAGACGGTCGATCCAGGTCTAAGACATGATCTTATGCATGCACTTAGTTTACTGCCATTGCACGAGCGCTCGGCCGTTTTGCTTTGCTGCCAGAATGGATTATCACACGACGAAGCCGCGCGGGTGCTCGACATTCCGCTGGGCACGGTCAAAACAAATGTGTTGCGAGGGCGGGAGAAATTGAAAAAGACTTTGGCTGTCTGGGCGCAGTAAATGAACGAGCAGATCGAACAAGATTGGTTGGATCGAAAGCTGCAGGAAGCTGCGCTTTACATCCAGGATGACGGCTTTACCGCGCGCGTTTTGCGACAGCTGCCCGCCCCGCGACCGGCAGGTCAATTTCTGCGTCCGTTCATTCTGGTGGGAATGAGCGCACTGGCGAGTGCGCTCACCTACGTTTTGTCCGACGGTGGCCGCTTTATTTTGGTCGAGATGTTCAGATTGACGACGATTCCGACGTTGTGGGTGGTCGCGTTTGCATTGGCCAGCGGCATGTTAGTTATGGCCGGCGGCATCTTTGCTGCGATGTCTAAGACAAATCATCTTCAATCTTAGATTTGACTTAGATTTGCATTGTCGATCTTGAGGGCCACAATAAGGGATGCTAACAAACATCCCGAGCTCGACCCTTAAGCAACTTGTCCGCCTCTCCGAGCGCAAAGAAGCGTTGATGGCACAGATCCAGGAAATTGATCGCGAAATGATCCGCGTCCAGGACAAGTTCGGCATTCCGTCGCGTGAAGGAGATCAGCGGGCGCCGGTCACTGTTTCGCGCGCGCCTGGCGGACCAATTCGCCGGCGAAGCAAACGCGGTGCGTTAAAGGAGAAAATCATCCGAGTATTGCGCACCGCGGGAAAAAAAGGGGCGACTGTCGGCGATCTCTCGAAAAAATTAAAAGTGCCCAGTGCAAATCTTTACGTCTGGTTCAACGGCACTGGTAGAAGCGTACCTGGAATCAAGAAGGTCGGCGTCGCGAAATATCAGCTTAAATAATTGTTAAACTTCGCGCGCTTGTTGGACGTCCCGGCGGATTTGTTGAACCAGCGCGTCCAGGTTCTCAAATTTCTCTTCCGGACGAAGGAATTTCAGGAAGCGAACTTCGACATCGTGGCCATAAATGTCGCGCTTGAAATCAAACAAATGAATTTCGAGCACGCGCTCGGATTTTCCGCCGCTCACGGTCGGGCGAACCCCAAGGTTGATCACGCCGCGATGCAACTCGCCGTCGATCCACGCTTCGGCGGCATAAACACCGTTCGGCGGGAATTGCTCGCTGTGCGCGCTTAGGTTTGCCGTCGGAAACCCAATTTTTTTTCCAAGATTGTCGCCGTGCGTCACCGTTCCGAGAATCGTGTATTCACGACCAAGCATTTCAGCAGCTTTCGCGAGGTCGCCTTTTTCGACCGCGTGTCGAATCGCTGTACTGCTCACGACCACGTCGTTTATCTTGACCGGTGGAATCCCTACGACGTCGAAATTAAATTGCGACCCAAGTTTTTTGAGAAGATCGAGATTGCCCCGGCGATTTTTCCCGAACGACCATTCATGACCGACACAGATTTCGCGGAGCGGCTTTGCATGAGCAACTAATTCTCCGACGAAATTTTCCGGCTCTGTCGCGGCGAATTGTTTGTCGAAAGTGATGACGAGCAAGTGCTCCACCCCGAGAGCGCGAATTAACGCGATTTTGTGTTGGGTTGCGCTCAGCAAATGCGGCGCCGCCTGCGGTCGCAGAACTTTTTCTGGATGCGGATCGAATGTCACGACGACAGGTGTTCCACCCGCAACCTGCGCGTGATTGGCTGAAGTCGAAATCACTGCCTGATGGCCGCGATGGACGCCGTCGAACACGCCGATGGCGAGAAATACCGGTCCGCGCAAGCCCTTAAGCTCCGGAATCGACCGCAGAATTTCCATTGTCGATCTCGCGGTCAGGCGCCGCGCATCCTTGAAACTTGTGGGAGCGAGAGAATTCGCTGGGTAATTTCCTCGCGAGGCGTCTCTTTGATTTGAGCGACCGTGATCGCATTCGCGACATCGAATCGCCCGGACTTCGTCCGTCGGAGCGATTTTAAATGACCGCCGCAGCCAAGCACTTCGCCGATATCGTGCGCGTAGGTCCGAACGTAAAAACCTTTGCTGCACACCACGCTGAAATCGATCTCTGGCAGGCCGATCCGGTCAATGGTGTAGCGATAAACGCGGACAAAGCGGGGCTCGCGCTCCACCACTTTTCCTTGCCGCGCCAATTTATAGAGCGGCACGCCGGCGTGTTTCTTGGCCGAGACCATCGGCGGGATTTGATAAAAATCGCCGCGAAATTTCTCAAACGCCGCGCGAATTGCGGACTCGCTCAATTGAGGCACTGGTTTTGCCTCGACGACGTCACCTTGTCGATCTTGCGTGCTGGTGCTTGTGCCGAGCGTGAGCGTGCCGACGTATTCCTTGTCTTCACTCATCAGCAAATCCTGGACTTTGGTTCCGCGCCCGATCGTTAACAAAAGCAGCCCGGTCGCGATCGGATCGAGGGTCCCACAATGGCCGACTTTTCTAATCCGAAGTTGGCGACGAACGAGTGCGACGACGTCGTGCGAAGTCATCCCTTCGGCTTTGTCCACTAACAGAACGCCGTCAGGAGCCGCGACCGACAACATCACGAACTTCCTCCAGGACTTTATTTTCGACCTCGGCGAGCGTACCGGGAATGCGCGCGCCGGCAGCCAGCACATGCCCGCCGCCGCCAAATTTTTCGCAGATGGCACACACATTCACCTTTTCGCTTTTTGAACGCATGCTCACGCGCACTTTGCCGTCGGCTAGTTCTTCAAAAAACACGGCAACGATGACGCCGTGGATCGCGCGCAAATGATCGATAAGCCCTTCGTTATGTTCCGGTAAAGCTCCGAGCTTCTTCGCCGTCGCCAGACTCAAACTAAAACTAGCGACCCGATCGTTTGCCTCGAATCGCATCGTGCCCAGAAGATCGCGTAAAAGCTCGGCCCGGCGGCGCGGATAATTCTCGTAAGTCAATTGACTGACGCGTCCGACATCGACGCCGGCGCGGACGAGCTCGGCCGCCATCTCAAAAGTTCGCGCGGTCGTGTTTGGATATTGAAAGGAACCGGTATCGGTTGAAATGGCGACGTAAAGATTTTCCGCAATCGCAGCATCGATCGGTAGTTTTTCGCTCCGGATCAGTTCGAAAAGAATCTGCCCGGTCGCTGGCGCTTTCGGATTGATGTAAACGAGGTCGCCGTAACCCGGGTTGCTCGGATGATGATCGATGTTAATCCAAACTTTGGCCGAGCGCACGGCCGGCAAAGCGGTGCCAAGCCGATTTTGAATCGCAGTATCGAGCGCGATCGCAACGTCGACATCTTCCGGATCGGCCGGCGGTTTCGTGAGCAAATTCGCGCTCGGAAGGAAACTGTATTTCTCGAGCATGCCTTCTTCGTTCCAAATGCGCACGTCTTTGCCGAGCCGTTTGAGCGAGAGACCGAGCGCAAGCTGACTTCCGAGCGCGTCACCATCTGGGCGGACATGACTAAGAACGGCGAACCGCCCCCCTTCGCGCAAGGCCTGGCCGATTTGCTCGAACTTGGCTGCGCTCACTCGTTTTTTCCGCTGTCGGAGTCGATTTGCTGCAAAATTTCGACTACGCGCGAGCCGCGCGCGACCGACTCATCGAGATGAAAAAGTAGATGCGGCGTGAATTTCATGGTCACACGACGCGCGAGCTCGGACTGAAAGGCAGGGCGATGTTCTTCCAGTTTGTTCATCACGTTCTCGCTACTTTCCGATCCCAGCACGCTGACAAAAACGTGTGCGCTTTTCAGATCGGAGGCGACTTCGACGTGGTTGATGGTGACAAGCGCCCCTTCAGAACTGATTTCGCGGGCGAGGATTCCGCTCAGTTCCCGTTTTACGACTTCGTTGACGCGCAGCATGCGATGTTTCATGTGACCCTTTCATTCCCGTCAGAGTTTTTGGGCGATAGCCTCGAGCTGATAGCACTCAATGACGTCGCCCACGTGGTATTCGCTGAAATCGCCAAGCTTGAGGCCGCATTCCAAACCGGAGCGCACTTCTTTCACGTCGTCCTGGAAGCGGCGGAGTGTTGAAATACCACCGTCATAGACCGGTTGTCGTTTTCGTAGGATGCGGGCACGACCGGTGCGAGCGATTCGGCCGTCGGTGACCAAACAGCCCGCCACGATCCCCCTGCTGAGCTCGAACACTTGCTTTACTTCGGCATGACCGAGAACAGTTTCGCGGAATTCCGGCTCGAGTAATCCGGCCATCGCGTCTTTGATCTGATCGAGCAACTCGTAAATGATGCTGTAAAGCTTGATCTGGACGCCTTCGCGTTTCGCCGCAGAAACAGCCATGTTTTCAACTTTGGTGTTGAAGCCGATAACAACGGCACTCGAGGCGCTTGCGAGCAAAATGTCCGATTCCGAAATTGGTCCGACACCGGCGTGAATCAGTTCGAGATCTACTTTCTTGCTTTCGATTTGTTTCAACGCCGCGCTCAATGCCTCGAGCGATCCTTGGGCGTCGCATTTCAAAACGAGACGAAGAATTTTTTTGCCGGTGGCTGACTCAAGAAGAGTTTCAAGCGTTGCGCGCTGAGGCACCGTCAGTTTCTCGGCACGTTTCGCCTGCAAGCGTTCGTCGCTTAAAGTTTTTGCGGCGCGCTCCGATTCCATCACTAAGAACTCATCGCCCGCGTTTGGGAGTCCGGTAAACCCGAGAACTTTCCCCGGCGTCGAAGGACCGGCTTCTTTAACCGGTTTGCCGCGGTCGTCGATCAGTGATTTCACTTTGCCGGAGTAATCTCCGCAGATGAAGGGTTCGCCGACTTTCAGCGTGCCCATCTGCACAATCACGCTCGCGGTGGGGCCGCGGCCCGGCTCCACTTGCGCTTCAATGACGGTGCCGCGTGGTCTGGCGGTGGGGGACGCTTTCAAATCCATCACTTCCGCCTGCAAAAGCATCATCTCGAGCAGGTGATCGATTCCTGTTCCGCGCGTTGCCGAAACTTCGCAGACGATAGTTTTGCCGCCCCAATCTTCCGGGGTCAGCTCGCGTTCCTGGAGCTGCTTCTTCACCTTGTCGATGTTCGCCGACGGCAAATCGACTTTGTTAATTGCCACCATGATTTCGACGTGCGGCGCGGCCTTGGCGTGATTGATCGCCTCGATCGTTTGCGGCATGACACCATCGTCTGCCGCCACAACCAGGACGACAATGTCGGTGACGTTCGCACCGCGTGCGCGCATCGCGGTAAACGCGGCGTGACCGGGCGTGTCGATGAACGTGATCTTTTGTCCTTTGTGATCAACCGTGTAAGCACCGATGTGCTGAGTGATTCCGCCGGCCTCGCCCGCTGCGACTCGCGTTTTACGGATCGCATCCATCAGCGACGTTTTGCCGTGATCGACGTGGCCCATGAAAGTGATGATCGGTGCGCGCGGTTTAAGTTCCTCCGCTTTTTCAATGACCGGCGGCGGTGGCGCGACCACGACTTGCTCAACCTTGTGCACGCCTGCGCCTTTTTCGCGGCGCTCTTTCTCGAGAACGAATCCGTGGCTCTCGGCGATCTTCGACGCGATATCGGGCTCGATCGTCTGATTGATGTTCGCAAAAATATTGAATACCATCAGCTCGGCGATGAGTTGATGCGGTTTTAAACCAAGCTCGGCCGCAAGCTGCTTCACAATGATCGGCGGCTTGATGTGAATGATTTTTTGTGTCGGCGCCTCGGCTTCGGTTGGAGCCGTTTCAACTGCGGCTGACCCGTCAGTTGTCGTTGTCGGTTGAGCCGATTCCGGTTTCTTGGGCGGCGCCGTCGGCGCTTCCAATGAAGCGCGAATCCGCGAGATTGGCGGCAAAACGCCATCCGCCGTTTTTTTCTGCGGATGCTTCTTGTCGATTAGGGAGACGCTTTCAACCGCCGGGCGATGAACTACGCCTGGCTTCGCCTGCAGCTTTTCTTCTGCAGCGCGATGGACCGGCGTTTTTGGATGCGCAGGCGCGGGCGCCGGTTTCGGATACGCTTCTACTTTCTTTTTCGGAATCTTCGCCTTGGCTGGGGCAGGCTTATGCGCGGCAACTGGTTGGCGGGCTGCAGGTTTTTTCGCCGCGGTTTTCGATTTTGTTGCCATTTCAGAAAATTATTCATGGCTCAAGCCCCTTGAGCCGAGCCCGCTTCCTGCGTTACATCTTGCTGATGGACGGCGTCGTGAATTTCACGCGCCTTTGCTTCGTCCACGCCAAGGATGTCTACCAAATCTTGAACATCGGCGGCGTGCAAGCCTTCCAAATTGGTAAAGCCGGATTTCACCAGCGTTACCGCTTGTTCTTCGCTGATCGGCAACGCGCCGGCAAGCGTTTGCGCCGCTTGCGCAACCTTTTGTTCCACCGCCGTTGTGGCCGACGTGTCTTTATCGATATTAATTTCCCAACCGGTGAGTCGTGAAGTCAGGCGCGCGTTCTGTCCTTTTTTGCCGATTGCAAGGGAAAGTTGATCTTCATCCACCGAAATCTGCGCACTCTTTTTCTCAGGATCGAAGGTTATGTTCTTCACCTTCGCCGGCTTGAGGGCTTCGAGAATGAACTCCTTCGGATCGGAGCTCCAACGTATGATGTCGACCTTTTCGTTGTTGAGTTCGCGGACAATATTTTTGACGCGCGATCCGCGCATGCCGACGCACGCGCCGACCGGATCCACTTTCTCGTTTGCGCTCCAGACCGCGATTTTGGTTCGGTAACCCGCCTCGCGCGCGATGCCGCGAATTTCCACGGTGCCATCCGCAATCTCGCTCACTTCCAATTCGAACAGACGGCGCACAAAATTCGGATGGCTGCGCGAGATGATGATCTCGGGACCGCGCAATCCATTTTCCACCGCGACCACATAAGCGCGAAGGCGGTCGCCGACATTGTAATCTTCCACGACCACGCGTTCGCGCTGCGGCATAACGGCTTCAAATTTTCCAAGATCGAGAATTACATCCGAGCGATCGAACCGGCGCACGGTGCCGCTGACGATTTCGCCGGCGCGGTCCTTGAATTCCTCGTAGATCATTTCCTTCTCGACCTGACGGATACGCTGCATCATTGCCTGTTTGGCGGTTTGCGCGGCGATGCGTCCAAAATTTCGCGGCGTCACTTCCATTTCAACTGTGTCGCCGACTTTTGCCTCCGGTTTGATCCTTCGCGCTTTCGCGAGCGCGATCTCGTCCTGCGGATTCGTCACGTCGTCGACCACGACGAGATTAGCCAGCGCACGGATGTCGCCGGTCCGCGGGTCGATGTCGATCCTCAGATCACGGGCGGCGCCGACACTCTTCTTCGATGCCGAAAGAAGCGCAGTGGAAACCGCTTCGAGCAGGATTTCGCGTTTGATCCCGCGCTCCCGCTCCAGGTAATCCAGCATGGCGATGAATTCAGCGTTCATAAAACATCCAGTCCGCAGACCAAAAGGAGTGGGACATCATTTCCCACTCCAATCAGCGCGGACTAGACGCTGAACTTACCCTTTTCGAGGGAGAGCGTCAAGCTGCGGGGTTGAACGACGCTCGCGGAGCGTCCAACATCTGACCTCAATGACCACGCGCGCCGCCAATTTGTCGATCGTCATTCTCGTTTGGGCTGCGCTTTATTTGCCGGCGCTCGGCTCGCTTGCGATCAAAGGCGAAGAAGGCCGTCGAATTTTGCCCGGAATCGCAATGCTCGAAACCGGCAACTATCTTGTGCCGCAGGTCGGTGGTGAAACCTACTTTCGGAAACCGCCGCTGATCAATTGGCTGGTCGCTGCCTCATTCAAGATCTCTGGGCACCAGAACGAATGGACCGCGCGCATGCCGTCGGTCATTTCTGTTCTTTTGGTTGCGCTCGCTTTTGTCACTGTTGCGCGTCCCAGTCTGGGGCCGCTTGGGTCGACCATCGCCGCGCTCGTCTGGCTGATTAACGCGGGAATCATCGAGAAAGGGCGGCTGGTCGAAATTGAAGGGCTTTATGTTTCGCTTTGCGCGCTTGCGATCATTTTCTGGTTGAGTTTTTGGGAGCAAAAAAAATCGGCCTGGCTCACTTGGACGGTTCCATTTGTTTTTCTCGGCCTAGGCTGGCTGGCGAAAGGGCCGCTTCATCTTTTATTTTTTTACGGCGTCGTGGTCGCGGTCATTTGGAAAGAGCGAAACTGGCGAGCGTTCTTCCATCCGGCGCATTTCGTCGGCATGGTGGTGATGCTTGGAATTTTCGCAGCCTGGGCGATTCCTTTTTTGCGAGCCACTGGTCACGCGACGGCGACAACCAAATGGTCGCAACAATTCACTGGCCGGCTCCGTGGAACTGACTTCGAATTTGGCCGTTGGATTTTTAACATTCCGCACGGCGTTCTTTATCTCTTGCCATGGGTAATCTTTCTGCCTCTGGCGCGATCCGGAAATTTTGCCGTGGAGAAAGATCGACAACTTGCGAAAGCGTTGGCTTGGGGTGCGCTCGTTCCTTTTGTCGTTGTCGATCTTGTACCGGGATCGATTCCGCGGTACGGGATGCCGGCGCTTGTGCCCGCGTGCTGGCTGCTCGCTATGACTTTCTGCGAGGAAAATCTTCGCTGGCCACGATGGCTTGGCGGCAAATTATTTTCTTTTAACGCGCGTCGCCGCACGATTATTGGCATCGTCGTTCTGGCCTGCCTTGCGATGTGGACTTACGCGATCGCGATTGTTCCGAAAATGGACCGGCGGCAACGGATCAAACGCCTCGCCGCCCAGATTCAAGCGGCAATCCCACAAGCGGAGGCTGTTTACGCGCTTGATCCAAATTATCAGCCGATCTTTTTTTACATGCGCTCGAAACTGGTTTACGCGAGCGAGATTGATGAAGTGCCAATCGACGCGCGCTATTTGTTGGTGCGCCCGGAACGAGAACAGGAAGTACTGGAAAGCAATCGTTGGGCGCCGCGTCAGCCCCATCGTATCATGCGGAGTACCGATTACCGAAAAGAATCCATTTTGTTGCTGAAGATCGATTAAGCGGTGGCATTGACACTGCTCTGAGTTCGAATTAGTTAGCATGCTAACTAATTTGCTTTGAACAAGGATATCGATGTATTCGGTCCGCTCTTGCACGGCACCGCCCGCGCTTGGCGGCTGAAATTGGATGAGCGGTTGAAGCCAATGGGTCTGAGCCAGGCTAAATGGCGAACGCTTATGCATTTGTCAATCGCGCCCGGGCCGTTGACTCAGGCCGAAATTGCCGCGCACCTCGGCATTGAAGAACCGACGTTGGTCACATTATTGCATCGACTGGAAAGCGATCGCTGGGTCGCGCGGAAGAACTCACCACACGATCGCCGTTGCAAAACGGTGCATCTCGCGCGGCGCGCGCAACGCGTCATCGCCCAAATTAGCGCGGCGGCATTCAAGCTTCGCCACGAATTGTTGGATGACATTTCAGCGTCCGAACTGCGCACTTGTATCCGGGTGTTGGATCAGATCCGGCAGAAAGCGGAGAAGGGGAATGGGAACGGAAAACACTCTGGCAGGCTGCGAGTTGGAAAGAACGGCCAAGACTGAGATGGGCATTCAATT
The DNA here is from genome assembly GCA_003219215.1 of Verrucomicrobiota bacterium. Classification (GTDB taxonomy): domain Bacteria; phylum Verrucomicrobiota; class Verrucomicrobiia; order Chthoniobacterales; family UBA10450; genus AV40. The sequence goes on from QHPY01000171.1 coordinate 28,728, forward strand.
AGAATCAGGAAATGGAGCAGTCACCGAAGTTCAGGAGAGAAGACGCGTGAAAACAAGTCGGGTCTCGAGGCAGCGCATTCCGCGTTGGGGTATTTTACTCTTCGTAATCCTCGCCGCCTTCGCGGTGGCGCGGACGTTGCAGCGCGGGGTTGAAACGGCCAAAACGACGCAACCGCCGGTTCGACCGGTGCTGGTGGCAAAAGTGATCAGCAAAGACGTGCCGCTTTATCTCGACGAAATCGGTACCTGTGCCGCGTATGAAACCGTTCAGGTCCAGGCGCAGGTCAGCGGGCAAATCATCGCGCGCCATTTTCAAGACGGCGCCGATGTAAAAAAAGGCGATCTGCTTTTCACAATTGATCCGCGACCGTATCAAGCCGCCCTCGAGCAGGCGCAAGCGCAGGCAACGTTGGATCAGATTACGATGAAGCGACAGCAGGAACTGCGCGCTCGCAATGTTATCTCACCGCAAGACCTCGACACGGCTCAGGCCAACGCGCACAAGTCCGAAGCGGCGGCGGCGGCCGCTCAGGTGAATATTGATTTTTGCTACATCAAATCGCCGATTAACGGTCGCGCTGGGCTGCGACTTGTCGATGTTGGCAACATAGTCTCAGGCAACACAGGCAGCGGCGCCGTGTTGCTTACGATTCAGGGCCTGGATCCGATTTACACCGACTTCACCGTGGCCGAGACCGATTTGGCATTAGTGCGGAAATATCTCGGCGGCCCAAACGTGAAAGTGCAAACGTATTCGCCAGACGCAAAAATCCCACCCCGTGTCGGCGACTTATATTTCATCGATACCGCGGTCCAGCCCGGTTCGGGCACCGTGAAAGCGCGCGGGGTGACGCCGAATCCGGACCACGCACTGTGGCCATCGGAATTTGTGCGTGTTCGTTTTATTCTGGACACGATTAAAGACGCGCGGCTGGTTCCACAACAAGCGGTGCAGATTAGCCAAAGTGGCCCGTTCATATTTGTGTTGAAGCCGGATAATACGGTCGATCTGCGGCCGGTAAAACCCGGACAGCGGCAAGATGGCGATCTCATGGTTGTTGAAAGTGGCATTGAGCCCGGTGAAACAGTCGTCGTGACTGGACAACTCGCGCTTGCGCCGGGGACGAAGGTCGATCCCAAACCTTACAACGCTCCGAATGGACCGAGCGATCAAGCTGCCGCCAGCAAAAGCGCGATGTAACGCTTTTTTATGGAGCGTTCTGATCAACATGACGGCGCGCCGGATGGCGAACACGAATCGCAAGATCGATCCCGCGGCCGCGGGATAAGATCGACATCCGCAGCACCGAAAGAAGCTAAATTAGTTCCGGTTAAAGGCACCGGACTTTCAGGTCCGTTCATTCGGCGGCCGGTGATGACGGTCCTTCTCACGTTGTCAGTCATCGTCGCGGGAATCGCGACTTACAACAAACTGGCCGTAAACGATCTGCCGGCGGTCGATTATCCGATCATTCAAGTCACCTGCTCTTATCCCGGCGCCGATCCGGTCACGATGGCTAACAACATCGCTACGCCGCTTGAAAAACAATTCCTGCAAATTCCCGGACTCGACATCATCACCAGCCAGAGCACGCAGAGCAACACCTCGTTGACTCTGCAATTTGTTCTGAGCAAAAGCATTACCGACGCGGCGACTGACGTGCAAGCCGCGATCCAACGCGCGACCGGCAAATTGCCGATCGATTTGCCGAGTCCGCCGACGTTCACTAAAACGAACCCGAACGATCAGGCAGTTTATCTGCTCGGGCTGATGTCGGACACGCTGACCGACGGCGATCTATATAAATACGCATCCACCGCGGTGGCACAGCGCATCGCGATTCTCCCCGGTGTCTCGCAGGTAAACATTTATGGAGTGCAAGGCGCGATCCGGATCAAGGCCGATCCAGCGGGTCTGGCGTCGCGCGGGCTGACAATGGATGATGTCGCGAATGCGATCAAGGCGGGAACGGTTTACTCCGGCGCGGGACAATTCGATGGGCCGCATCGCACCTTCGTTCTTCAGCCGAATGGCCAGATCGATCAGGCCGAAGGTTATCGCAATCTAATCGTCGCGCGGAACAAGGATCGTTCGCCGGTTTATCTGCGCGATATCGCCGAAGTTAAACAAAGTGTGCAGGACGAGCGCACGTCTCGCTTCTTTTGGGTGCGCGGATTTAATCCGCCGGGCTCAATTGTTGTGCTGGCGGTTTCGCGACAAGCCGGCGCGAATGCGGTCGAAGTGGCGAATTCGGTCAAGGCGCTTTTTCCCGAGCTACGCGCGAGTTTGCCGGGATCGATCACGTTCACGCCGGTATTCGATCGATCGCAGACAATTGTTAATTCCGTCCACGATGTGCGGGCGACGCTCCTGATTGCTTTCGTGCTGGTGGTGATGGTGATTTACGTTTTTCTCGGTCGGGCAACGGACACGCTCATTCCCGCCGTCGCGCTCCCGCTTTCCTTGCTGCTCACGTTCGCGGTGATGAACATGCTCGGATTCTCGATCAACAATTTGACGCTGATGGCGCTGACTCTCGCGATCGGGTTCTTGGTCGACGACGCAATTGTCTTTTTGGAAAACGTGATCCGCCGCGCTGAGCACGGCGAATCGATTGTCAAAGCGGCTTACAATACGGCCGGTGAGATTTCGTTCACGATTCTGTCGATGACGCTTTCACTAGCCGCCGTTTTCATCCCGCTGGTCTTTTTGCCGGGATTACTCGGCCGCATTTTCCAGGAATTTTCCATTACCATTATTGTCGCGATCCTTGCTTCCGGTCTTGTCTCTCTGACTCTGACGCCGCTGATGTGCGCGCGCATTCTTGGTGAACGCCGAGCCGGCCATAAACGCGCGCGGATGGAAAAGTGGACCGGCGATTTCATCCAGCGCGTGATAGCCGCATACAGCCGGGCCTTGGACAAATTCTTGGACCGGGCGTGGCTGACAATTCCGATTTTGCTCGGCTGTATTATCGGCCTTGTCTTTTTCTTCACTCACTTGCCTTTTACCCTGCTACCGGTCGGAGACAGCGGTTTTGCCCGCGGCGTCTTTATTGCCCAGGAAGGTTCGTCACCGGCGCAGATGCGCGAGTTCCAGCAAAAGGTGAATCAAAAAATCCAAGCGGAACCGAGTGTCGACAAATTTTTCACGCTCGCCGGTTCGGGATCGCGAAGCTCGTCATCTCAGGCGATCATCTTTTGTATTTTTAAACCACGCGATCAGCGTGATCCGATCGAGCAATGCCTTTTGCGGTTGCAAAGATCGATCAGTTCGATTCCCGGCATCACCGCGGTGATATCGCCGAGTCCGGTGCTGCAAATCAACGTCGGCGCGACGAACCAGACGCAGGGGCAGTACGCTTACACCATCAGCGGGATCGTTCCGCAAGACGTCTACGGTGCGGCCAATCAAATGATGACGAATCTGCGCGGCTTCAAGGGCTTCGCTTCGCTTCGTTCCGATTATTACAACAACACGCCGAACCTGACGATTAACATCGATCGTGAACGCGCCGCCACTTACGGCGTTTCTACGTCGGCGATCCAAAGTTTACTGAAGAACGCGTATTCGCAGAACTACGTCTATTTGATCAAACAGCCGGACGACCAATATCAGGTCATCCTCGAAGTGAAAGACAATGAGCGGGCTCAGCCGAGAGATCTGGATAATTTATATGTGCGGAGCAACACCGGCAGCCCGACTAACCAAAGCGGCGGCGGCACTGGGATCGGCGCTATTACTACCACCACTGGAACCAGCTCGGACCTCGTTCCCCTCCGGGCGGTGACATCGACCGGTCAGGTTGTCGGGCCGCAGGCCGTAAACCATTTCGATCAGTTCACCAGTGTCACCATTAATTTTAATTTGCTGCCGGGCGTCGCGATCGGCGACGCGACCAAATTCATCGAAGACTCGTTCGCGCAGGTGCATCGACAATATCCCAGCATTCAAGCGACCTTCCAGGGCGAAGCGCTTGTGTTCCGACAACTTTTCCAGGCGCTGCCGCTGCTTTTGATTGCCGCCATTTTCGTCATGTACGTGATCCTCGGAATTCTTTACGAAAGCTATGTGCACCCAATCACGGTCTTGTTTCCAGCAATCGTGCCGGCCGTCGTCGGCGGGCTGTTCACGTTGTGGATTTTTGGGTCGACCTTGTCGCTCTACAGCGTGATCGGACTCTTTCTTCTTCTCGGCATCGTGAAGAAAAACGGAATCATGGTTGTCGACTTTGCATTGCAACGAATCGACGAAGGCTGGGACTTGCGCTCGGCAATCCACGAAGCCAGCGTCGAACGCTTTCGTCCGATTATGATGACAACGCTGGCCGCGTTGATGGGCGCCATTCCGCTCGCGCTCGGATTCGGTCAAGACGCGTCATCGCGTCGGCCGCTCGGTTTAGTGATCGTCGGCGGGCTTATTTTCTCGCAAATGGTCACGCTCTTTGTCACTCCGGTCATTTATCTCTGGCTGGAATGGTTCCAGGAGCACGTGCTCGATAAAGTCCCGTTCTTGCGGAGCGCTCACACTCATCACGAAGGCGAGCCGGGCCCCGCTAAGGAAGGCGAGTTCGGGCCAATTCCCGTCGGTGTACGCTAGCAAGCGGGACTGCAAGATCGACATCTGACTTCCCGCATCCTGAAGCTCGCCTCCGCGCAAGTGGGGTATTTTCATTGTGTGGAATAAGCCCTGCTTCTTTCGAAAGGCGGTTTAACCCGATTTTGTGGCAAAAATGAAAACTGTACTGCTGACCATTTTGCCGTGTAAGATCCACATCCTCCGGAAAGGTAATGTCCAGGCTTCGCAAATTGGGTCAGCTCCTGCTCCGGTCGTTGTCATTAGTGCCGATGCTACCAGGCGGCAAGTCAATCGCCTAACGTGATTTCTAACCGAGATGTGAAGGAGGCCTGCCAGAGTACATGAGCACACCAAATCAATGGGAAGATCCCTCGGCGGACCTCGCCAAAATGAAAATCCTCATCATTGACGACGAACCGGTGAACGCGGCCCTCCTCGAAGAGATTCTAGTCGAGGCAGGCTACACTCGTTTCGAGTCGATCCTCGATTCCAAACTCGCCCTGCAGATCTACAAAACATTTTTGCCTGACCTCGTCCTGCTCGATTTAATGATGCCGCCTCCCGACGGGTTCGCCATTCTGGAATCGCTCCGTGCCGATGCTGGCGATACATTTCTGCCGGTCGTGATTCTGACTGCGGACACGAATGAGGAAACCAAACGGCGTGCGCTGGAGGCCGGCGCGACCGACTTCTTGCTCAAGCCGTTCGATCACGTTGAGGTCGCGCTGCGTATTCGTAATCTGCTCAAGAGTCGCCGTGCGCACCAGCTTCTCGACAACCAGCGCGCCGCTCTCGAAGATGCCGTTCGCGATCGCACCGCTGAACTGCGAGCAACCGTGGCTCAATTACAGAAGACAAACTGGCTGCCTTCATAAAGCGTTTGGTGTTAGCTCGCGGGGGCCTCCCAGATTGCCATTCACCTTCTGCCGGTTGATACATCGGCATGCGCGCAATGGTCTTTGAGAAAACTGGCACGCGGC
>QHPY01000193.1 GCA_003219215.1 Verrucomicrobiota bacterium
AATAACGCCGCCCATCTGAATTCCTTCTTTTTTCGTGCGCACTTGCAGCCGTTGACTCGCCACAATACCAACCGGCCGACCGGCAATGCGCGTGTAAGCTGTCACCAGTGTTTTGCCATAATCGGCTTTGTATTCGTCGACTGAATTTGCATCGACAACCGCAGCGATCAGATCGCGCGCATCGTAATTTTTTTGACCGTCGAGGCTGACAAGATCGTAAACCGTGTCCGGATTTTTCGCCATTTTGAAAACGTTCCGGTCGATCTTGGAATCAGCTGCGCTTTGCGCCTCGGGCAAAAGAGCAACGAGCGAGCGCAAGCGTTTCAAACATGATTCATCGGTCTTCTCGTAAAAATCGACGGTGCCGCTGATTTCCGAATGCATCTTCGCGCCGCCGAGTTCTTCTTGTTCGACCACCTGACCAATCGCGGCTTTGACCAGCGACGGACCGGCGAGATAAAGCCCGCTCCCCTCGGTCATCAAAATCTTGTCGCAGAGTACAGGCAGGTAAGCGCCGCCCGCAACGCAGTTTCCCACGATGGCGGCGAACTGCGGAATTCCGGCCGCGGAAATGACTGAGTTGTTTCGAAAGATCCGGCCGAAATCGTCCTCGTCCGGAAAAATCTCGTCCTGCATCGGCAAAAAGACGCCGGCGGAATCGACCAGATAAATAATTGGCAGCGAACATTCGAAAGCGATTCGCTGTGCGCGCAAAAGTTTTTTCACCGTCGCGGGAAAGAACGCGCCTGCCTTGACGGTCGCGTCGTTCGCGATGAGCATGCATGGAACGCCCGAGACATTTCCGATGCCGGCGATAGCTCCGGCGGCGACAATGTTCCCCCACTCTTCGTACATTTTGTAGGCCGCCCAGAGTCCGATCTCGAAAAATTGCGCGTCTTTGTCGAGAAGCTGACCGATCCGTTCCCGCGCCGGCAAGCGGCCGAGTTTGCGTTGCCGCTCAAGTCCGGCCTTCCCGCCGCCCTGGCGCAGGAGCGCCTCCTGTTTTAGAATTTCGCGGCAAAAATCCCGCACCGGCTCACCGGAAGATGTCGATGTTCGGGCCATGTGCGAACGACGCTTTAATCCGCGAAGCCGACCGAATCAAGCTGTCCCCGAGTGAACTGCACCCGACTTGAACCTAATAAATGTCTGTCTCGGTAGAATAACCCGAGTCGCCGCGAATCGAGCGCAAGCGCGCGCGACTGCCGCGTTCCGATTCCGGGCGGTTGATCCGCTCGAGTGCGATTTTGACAAGGAACGGGACCGCCGCCAAAGCGCCGACCGACATCAGCGCGATTGCAGCTGTTTGTCGGGCCGGCCGTTTAATTTTGTCGGCGACCAGCATTCCGATTCCAAGCCCAAACGCGGTGCGCGTCAGCGAGAGCAAATTATCCAGCGGAACCTGTTCGCCTGTTTTTGGAATGGATACGGAGAGGGACATCGGCTACTTATAAGTCGCGTTGGGGAAAAAGAAACCGGGAAATCTCCGTGCTGGCGTGATCTCCGCTATTAGCAGCTTCTGACATGTCAAATCCGATCTATGCCCTCATTCTCGCCGGCGGCAGCGGCGAGCGTTTCTGGCCGTTGAGCCGACGTAATCGTCCGAAGCAATTGCTGCGCCTCGTTTCCGAACGCACTTTGTTGGAGAAAACAATCGCGCGATTGGAAGGCCTGGTCCCGAGCGACCGCATTCTCATTCTCACCAACGTCGACCAGGAAAAAGCTGTTCGCGATTTACTCAAAGCTTTTCCAAAGCAAAACATCATCGCTGAACCGGCTAAGCGCGACACCGCGGCGGCGGTCGCGCTTGGGGCCGGCTGGATCGCGGGGCGCAACCATGCGGCAACGATGCTGGTGTTGCCGGCCGATCACGTCATTGTCGATCGCGCCGCCTTTCAAGACACGATGCGCACCGCCGCGGCCGCGGCTGAAGAAACCGGCGCACTGGTTATCATCGGCATCAAACCGACCTGGGCCTGCCCCGGTTTTGGTTATATTGAACAAGGCGAACAAGTGCGCTTGCATGGCGAGGGCAAAATCGCAGTGCATCGCGTCGTTCGCTTTCGCGAAAAGCCAAATGTCGATCTTGCCGAATCTTTTTTGCGAAAAGGAAATTTTCGCTGGAACGCGGGAATGTTTGTCTGGTCGGTCCCGAGCGTTTTGAGCGAATTTAACCGCCACGCGCCGGAATTGGCTGATTTCATCTCACAAGTCCGGTCTTCGAAAGATCTCGATAAAACTTTGTGCGAACGATTCGAAAAACTCCCGCGCAATTCGTTCGATTACGCGATCATGGAAAAAGCCGAACGGGTTCTGGTGGTCGAAGCCAGTTTTGATTGGGATGACGTCGGCAGTTGGTGGACAGTCGCCCGCTATTTCAAAAAGGACGAACACGGAAACGCAGCGAACAGCGCGCTGACCGCGCTCGATTCCAGCGACAATATTATTTTTAACGAGGGCGAAACGACGATCGCGTTACTCGGCGTGCATAATTTGATTATTATCCGGACGGACGACGCGATTTTGATTTGCCACCGCCATCAAGCCGAGAAGATCAAAAATCTCGTCGGCAAGTTGCCGCCGGAGCTGCAGTAGTCGGCGTCAAATGAATCCAATTTTGGGGATCGATTTCGGTCGAGCGCGGATTGGGCTCGCCATTTCAGATGAACTGCGCCTGTTGGCGCACCCGCTCGAAACGATCCCTGCGAACAAAGACTCGGTGAAGCGGGTCGGAGAAATCGTTCGAGATCGGAAGATCGACAAGATCGTCGTCGGCATTCCGCGACACATGAGCGGAGAAATTGGGAGAGCCGCAAATGAAGCATTGGAATTCGCGGCCAAACTTCGCGAGCAGCTTCCGTGTGCCGTTGAAACTTGGGACGAACGACTGACAACCGTCGCCGCGAATCGTGCGCTTAGCGAGGCCGGCAAAAAAACGCGGCAGACACGCAAGTTTGTCGATCAAGTGGCGGCCCAAATGATTTTGCAGGGCTATCTCGACCGCGAACGCGGCGCGGTTTCTGCAAAAGAGATTCCGCACTGATCAAAATGTTGCAGCGGCTTAAGTTAACCGTTGCTTATGACGGTGCGGCGTTCGCCGGCTGGCAAAGTCAGGCGCATCGCAACACAGTTCAAGACACGCTCGAACACGCGTTTCAGAAAATCAGCGGGACGCGCATCCGAGTTCACGGCGCTGGACGCACTGACGCTGGCGTCCATGCGCTCGCGCAATGTGCACATGTCGATCTTCCGGATCGGCGGCTTTCGCCCGAGCGTTGGACAAACGCGCTCAATTCAACGTTGCCACCCGCTATTCGTATTTTGCGCTGCCAGTTTACGCCGCAGAATTTTCACGCGCGATTTTCGGCGACCGGAAAACTCTATCGCTATCGTATTTGGGCTGCGCCAATTCTGCCGCCCCTCGAGTTCGGTCGTGCCTGGCACATTTCGTCACCGTTAGATGTCGATCTTCTGAAGACGGCTGGAAAGAAATTCGTCGGCACGCATGATTTCGCAGCGTTCGCGGCCAATCGCGGCAAAAAAGAACAGGACACAATGCGCACGATTTGGTCCGTTCAAATTCGGCGAAGCGGGCCGCGGATCGCAATCGAAATCGCAGGGGACGGTTTTCTTTACAAAATGGTCCGGCTCATGGTTGGGGCGATGACACAGGTCGCGCTCAACAAAATGAACGTCGACGAAATCGTCGGGTGGTTGAAGTCAGGACACGCTGATGGCTCGCGTTTCGTTGCGCCGGCCAAGGGTTTGTACTTGGTAAAAATTTGGTACTGACTCTGCTTTGGGTGTGATTGGCGTCGAGTGGCCTTGCAAAAGGTCGGGCTGGCAGGAGAGCTGCTTTATACGCATTTATGGTAGATCTGTCGGCCGACGCCACTGTACCAACCGTGCTAAAAAGCCGCCGACGGTCGATCTTCGGCCGCATCGGCGACTGGCTTTTTAGTCAGCGGCATTTTCACTTCAAGCTCCTCTCCGGAACAACCGTTGGCATCATCGTCATCATTTTTCTGGCCGGCGTTTTCCTGCTCGTGACTTTGCGCAACCATTATCAGGACACGCTCCGCACTCACACCATTGAAGTGATACGGTTGAGCAGTTTGATCGAGAACGACATCGCGAGTCTCGAAAGCGGCCACCGCGGATTTTTGTTAAATGGCAGCGAGGACTACATCGCGCCGTTCGAAAAGAAGCGCGATCTCATTAAACACCGAATCGAAGACTTGACCGCGCTGATTATCGACAGTCCGAGGCAGCGCAAGCGCGTCATGAAGGTCCAAGAAGTTGTTCAGAAATGGCTCGAGACCGTAGCGACGCCGGAAATT
>QHPY01000197.1 GCA_003219215.1 Verrucomicrobiota bacterium
GGAACGGCATGATCGGGGCTGGTACAGCTCGCATTACACCCGCGTGGAGTTGATCGGTGGCGGTTACTATTACTGGAATAATGGCTACTGGTATCCGGCATGGGGTTACGATCCTGGCGCCGAGTATTATGCCTACGATGCCCCGATCTATGTTGGTCATCGTGCTGAACCGCCGGACCGCGTGATCGCGGACGTGCAAGCCGAGCTCCAGGAGATGGGCTATTACAGAGGTGAAGTGGACGGATTGCTCGGGCCATTGACCCGGGAGGCGATCACCGCTTATCAAGCTGATCAAGGACTCACCGTGACGGCAGTGATCGACGAGCCGACGCTCGATTCTCTCGGGATGAGCTGATTTGAGGTCAGAGGTCAGAGGACAGAGGAGTTAAGAAGAAAATTTAGTTTCGAGAAGCCGCCGAGGCGCACGAATGCCTCGGCGGCTTTTTTGTTTGAGCGGGAAGAAGGCGAGAAAACAAATGCGGAATGCGGAGTGGAATGCGGATTACGAAAGGCGAACGGTTAAACGCGGACTGTTTGGCACGGATTTAGCGGCATTTTCGGAGTATGCCGAGCGCCCAGCTCGATCAATTCAGTCGCGCTCTGGAAACACAGGCGGTGGTCCCGCTGGTCCTGGCTGTCTTTGCTGCCGCCTTGCTTGGTTTTGCGCTAAAGTGGATCGAAAATCGCCTGGTGCGAATGTTCCGAGAGAAAAAGCAGCGCGAGGCACGAGGTTAATGGAGAAACGCGAGAAGCGTTTCGGTTATTCGTTATTTGCTAATGGTTATCGGAGGGCGGTGGTGCCTCTTGAACGACGGCTTCGCGTGCAGTGCCGGATTGTGACCCGCGAATTGCCAGTGCGCGCTCACGCAGCACATCGAGCATTCGCAATTTCTCGGCAATGGGTCGCTCCGCGAGCTCTCTCCGGAAGGCCTGTTTATTTTCCCGAATGCGTGCGAGATCGGGCTTCATTTTTCCTCGAGGAATTGTCGCTCAAACTGCTGCCAATCGCCAGTCAAGCCATGGCGCCGGAGAATTTCTCGTAACCGCTCGCGATCGAGCACGCCGGCCTCAAGGAATTGAAGCACACGCGCCTCGTCTTTTGCGCGACCTGTTTCAAGCGCGATGGCAGTGATGTGCTCGCCGCTAATGTTTCGATGACTTCTTTTATGCCCACGCTGCGGGAATTTCGCTGAAAAGCCTCTAAAGAAAATTACAAAATGGAAAACGGAGCGACAAAATGGGCTCCAACTTCAAGGCGATGCTGCGGTAGAATCGCGGCACATGAACGAACGCCATGAGGAGATAGCGTCCACGCTTCCCGTAGACCTCGACAATCTGCCGCGGCTGCATCGGTTCCGGTTGCGCGGTATGCAGATGACGCGGTTGGAGACTTTCATCGATGCCGCGTTCGCGTTCGCGATTTCGATGCTGGTGATCGCGGCGCAACAGATCCCCGATAACATCGAGGCGCTCCTGGCCGCTTTCAAAAATGTGCCGACCTTTGTCTGCAGCATTGCGGTGCTCGGCATCTATTGGCGGGGCCATTGGTTGTGGAGCCGGCGTTACGGCCTCGAAGATAGCGTCTCGATTTTGATCAGCTGGGCGATGATCGTTACGATCCTGATCTTTATCTACCCGTTGAAAGCAATCTTCGGGGCGATGTGGTACTTCATTAGCAGCGGCCAGATCGGCCAGCCGTTCTCGCTTCACACCACCGTATCGCAGGCGAGAACGATCTTTGCCATCTACGCGCTCGGGTTAATTGCCATTTCCGCATGACGCGCGGCGAATTATCAGGCTGGAGCATCCCGGTCGGGGTCGGGATGGTGTCGTTAATCCTTGCCCTTACTTTACCGGCCGAGCAGATCCAATGGAGCGGCTGGGTTTATTTTTTGATGGCGATCATACTGCGGGTGCACTGGTTCTGGCACAAGCGCAGGTTGAAGAAAGTGAGCAGTTGATCCGCCTTCGTCGCTCGGTGACGAGACTACGGCGCGACAGGGGAGTTGAGGAGTTGACGGGGTCGGAAAAGCGGAAAACTGAAAAGCTGAAGCGACAGCGGCCGACGGCGCGGTTCATTGTTATTGGTTATTCGCTATTCGAAAACGAGCCCCTAAAGGCTTATTCCAAGGGCACACCCGATTCGTCGGCCCGATCTTGCAAACTGACTTGTCGCTTTGTTCCGCCCGTTGCCTGTTGTTTGCGGACTTTCATTTCCGCACTGGTCAAATACCGGGCGTAATCTTGGACCACGTCACCGGGAATTCCAACTCTGGCGACCACCAGCAAGCCGTTCCTGGTCGAAAGCATGTCTCCCAATCCGGCCGGGAAAAAATGGGTGACCGCGCACTCCAAAATTTCCTTCGTAAGAGGCGGTTCAGTCCGGAATGCGGTGTGGGTGTCGTCGCAATGCGATCCTACCATGGTCGTAATTTGCATGAGGCTGAATCTAGCAGGAGTGGGAGCAATTCGTCGAGGCGAGAACGAAATCCTAAAAGCGGAAAAGCGGAAAACCGGAAATGCTGAAACGCTGAGAACTGAAAAGCGGACACAACAGATGAGTGGTTGAATTTCTACGCATGGGAGCTTCGCGTCATACCGTCGTTACTGCGTTAAGCGATTCGAAGTTTGCATCCTATCAGTTGGTCACTCGGCTTGCCCAGCCTCGTGCCAGCTACCCTAGCTGCGTTACCGCCTACCCAAAACCCACCCGGGTTTCGTGTTGAGAAGTCGAGGGGTTGATCCGCTTTCGGTCCGCGGCAGCGGGACTACGGCGCGACAGGGCAGTTGAGGCGAGGAAATCGGAGACGGCCAAGCGCCGCCGGATCGACGTTATTATTTTGTTATGACGACGAAATTGAGCAGGCTTCTTTCTATTCTAGTCCTCGCTTGCGCTGTTTTCGGCGTAGCTTCCGAAATTCAGGCAGTCACTCACCGCGGCGTGCGGTTGATTGTGCAACGGGCTCCCAACTTCGGAAATGAGCTCGCGGTCCAGTTGTCGATCGACGGCATAAAAGTCGCGAATATTCCCAGGGACCAGCATTACGAGGTTGCTTTATCATCCGGGCGTCACGTGTTGACGGTGCTCGCCTTGCCAAACACCGAACAGCGCCGGCCAACGTCGGTTAGTGTGAGGGTGCGATCTGGGCGCACTTACATATTCACTGCGGGGTGGGACGCGAATCGACTGGTGTTGCGAAGATCGAGAACGTACGTCCCGACGACAGCGGTGCCGCCGGTGCGATGAACGTAGTGGAGCTCTGAGCGCTCGCCAGCGTGAAACCTTGTAACGCGCCTTACGCGTTCAATGAACGCGGGTGCGTGGTATCTCGGCAGCTCCCGGTGCGCTCGACCGCGTAGCCTTGCGGCTTTGCCGGTCATGTCGCTCATCCCGCTCACTCCATTGAGCGCGACGCTGACTGCTGCGACGCTTGCCAGAAATCTTTTCCTCGTCCAACGCAACCACTTCCCCGGTTTGTTGGAGATGACTGGTTGTTGCGTCGACAGGCAAAGTCGTTTCCAAAGAAGGCGGGACGACTGGCAAGGGCTGAGCAGCGGGCTGGCAGTGATCGATCGAATCCGGTTGAGAAGAGATCTTGGGAGTTGGCGATTCCGCGCCCGCGGACACCGGCAACATTTGAGCGACCGTTTGAAGCGTGGCGCTGAGCCGTTGCAGATCTATGGGTTTTAGCAGGATGGCGATGGCGCCCGATGCGCTGGCCTCGTCCGCGAGCGTCCAGCCGGTAATGAGAATGACGCGCGCAGCGGGATCTTTAGAAAGAATGTTACGGAGGGCAGTGGTGCCGTTCAGTTTCGGCATCCGGTAATCCATTAAGACGACATCGGGATGATGCTGGCTGTAAGCTTGAATGGCTTCCAAGCCTGAGCCGACAACTCCGACTATT
>QHPY01000198.1 GCA_003219215.1 Verrucomicrobiota bacterium
AGCGTGATGAGATCGTACGGGCGCTGACTGCTTGCAATGGGCGCGTCGGCGGTGCCGATGGTGCTGCCGCACGCCTGGGAATGAACCGGACGACTTTCCTTTCTCGAATGAAGAAATTCGGCATCTATGCGAAGCAATATGCTTAATCGCCAGCCCGCCTCGTAGCGTCGACATTTTCGACCCTTTCAACTTCTTCGACCTTTGATACTTCGAGCTCTGGCATTACTCTCCCTTAAATTCAGAGACTTACGGCTCGCTGGGTTTGGTGTGCACCTTGCCTTGTCGAGAGTGGGAGAAGCAATGCTGAAGATCTCGCTCGTTGATAACGCCAGACAGCGTCGGGTGATTGTGGAAGGAAAGCTCATAGCGCCTTGGACAGCCGAGCTAAGGAATGCGTGTCAAGGGGCAAGAGCAGACCTTCGTGGTCGCGAACTCGTCATCGAGATGAAACATGTCACAACGATCAGTCAGGAGGGCGAGAACGTAATCCTTGAGTTGATAAACGGGGGAATTCGGTTCCGCTGCCACGGCGTGTTTTCAAAGCATGTAGTGAAAGAACTAACTCGCCGCGCAAGCAGGAATCTGGGGACACGAGCAGGTGATTGAACGGTTCAATTTCAAGTTCGGGAAGAGAAAGCAATCGATACGCAAGTCGCGAAGAATTTCGGGGCGTTGAGGAAAAGAGCATGCAAAACACCAATGCATATGTCGCAACTGAGGAGCGCGAGGAAGTTCCGAATGAAGGAAAGGCGGCTCAACAGTTGGAGCAAATTCTGGCTAGTGGCCTGCCGCCTCTGTACAGACGGGCATATCGCATCCTAGGCAATGCAGCTGACGCAGAGGACGCGGTTCAGGATGCTCTTCTCGCCGCCTATACCCACCTGCACCAGTTCAGAGGGCAGGCACAGATCTCTACTTGGCTTACGACCATCGTGCTTAACTGCGCTCGATTGCAGCTACGCCGGCGGCTAAGGCACATCCAGGTGTCTCTCGACGAATCCACCGGGGGACCGCAACCAGTTTCAGTGTCGGAGCGACTAGCAGATCGCCGGCCTAATCCCGAGGATGAATACAGAAAGTCTGAGCTGAGTACTCGCTTGACTCATTTGCATAGTCAGCTCTCTCCCACTCTTCGCAGGACATTTCAGTTGCGCGATGTTGATGGGTTATCGATCCGCGAAACCGCACAGATTTTGGGAGTACCAACCGGTACTGTGAAGGCCCAGTCAGCACGGGCGCGACAAAAACTAAAAGAACTAATGCGCCGTACTCTCAGGCCGCAATATCGGAGACTGCCAAGTCGATTATTGGAGTTCGCAAGTTCGACAAGCTGAAATTAGTGCGTCGGAAACCTCGGCCAGTGAGTTCGACCGCGCAGGTCGACGAGGCTCAAGAGACAAGCAGATGACTAACGCCGCACAATTTGCACTCACGCACGGTGCTGCGATCCTCTTCATGTGGATATTGGCCCAGCAAGCCGGTGCACCGATTCCGAGTGCGCCAGTGCTTATTGCGGTCGGATCGCTTGCAAGCTCAAGGCGGTTAGGGCTGGCATCTTCCCTGATTGCAACTTTTAGTGCTTGTCTGCTGGCAAATGGATTCTGGTACCGAGTAGGACGGCAGGGCTGGCCCGAGGGTCATCGGTTTTGCCGAACAAACGGCAAGTGGCAAGCTCGCGCACTGAAGCTCATGCGGGGCCATTCAGCTGCCAGCATGCTATTAGCAAAATTCGTTGCTGGCTCGAATTTCGCGTCGCTACTGGCTGGCAAAGCAGGCGTGTCGCTCCCCAGGTTTCTCACTTACGAAAGCATTGGCTCTCTGACATGGTCCGGCACTTACATTGCGGTTGGATACCTTTTTCACGGTCACCTGCATTGGACGCTGGCGCAGACTTTACGTCCGCTCTTGGCCGCTCGCATTGTAGTGTTTCTAGCAAGATTGTGGCGCCGCAGATCGCTGGCGCATGCTGCGATTCTGGCAGTGGCAACCTTGTTCTTTTGTGCGCTGCGACCTGTAAGTCGATGCAAGGCTGCCCTGCGAGTGGCAACTGCTTTTGATTCCCCACAACTGACGAACAAAAGTAGCAGGCTTCGGGAGTGGTTGCGCCAATGAGTCCCACGCTCTGGTATTTGGAGACCAAGAAATGATTGAACAAACCCAGATGCAGGCTCCCCAGAAAGAAGCGAATGTATACGCGAGTCGCGAGGACTTTCACACAATCTTCAATGAGGATCTGAGGCAGCTCTATCATTTGTCGTTTCTACTTACGCGCGATCCCGCAAAGGCGGAGCGATGCCTCGTAGTTGGCCTTGAAGATTGTGTCAGGGAAAACCGCGTATTTCGTGAATGGGCACGTTCTTGGGCGAAGCGAGTAATAGTCCAGAATGCGATTCGTGAAATGAAGCCGCGACCAATCCATTCCAATTCGCGCCTGTCTAACACCAGTTTTTCCGAGATTGAGCAACTATCGAGCGCTCCAGACCGACACTTCGCATTAGAAGCTGTGTTGAACCTTGAAGATTTCGAGCGGTTTGTATTCACTATGTCCGTCCTGGAGCACTACTCGGATCATGACTGTGCCCTTCTGCTCGGGTGCTCAATTAGAGAAATCCTGGAGGCTCGTGGCCGCGCTTTTGGGAAACTGGTGGACTCAAGCCAACGAAGTTCTTCTCCGGGCCAACCTTTGGTGCAGGAGATGAAATGACTCAGACCAACTTCGGATGGCGAAGTTCCGATACACGATGCACGATGCAGGGATGAGTGTGTCTCAATGCTGACAAATCAGGAGCCAGATTGGAATATCGACGCCCTAACCGATACAGAGATCTACACGGCGATTCACTATCTTGAGCCAGACTCAGGAAACGCCGGCGAGCAGGATTCGGGCGATCACGGCCGAGATAATGGCGTCGTGATCTGCGTCTGTTTATACACCGCATTGGCGACCTGCTTGGCTTTCGTGTGTTTCTACTGGAGATGAAGCGCTTTTCTAGTAAGGCTGTAAATGAGACTCATTAGCGGATCTTTGGACCCGGAGAGCATTTCCGCGTTGGCGGCCATCTTCGACTCGCGGTCACCTCTCGTCTCTCTCAACACTTTCAACAGATTCGTCACCCGCATGACGGATAATTTCGGATCCAATCTCTAGAACTCAATCACTTAATCGGAGCGATATTTGGCATGAGCCTTGCCTTCTGCATGAGCGATGGCACGGAAATTTCAAATGGAGATTGTAGCAGCTATGGCTCACACTCAATCTCTCTCGCTTCTGCCCCGCACTAATCATTCTGCCCCTTACGTTGAGTTGCGCCAGTCGCTCCCAAGCCGAGTCGGACTCGTCTCCCCATTCGTCGATCAACTCATGCGGTTCATTCTGAACTTTCGAATGGCGGATGGAAGTGAAGTCGACATCGAGATGGCCCTGCTTGAAGCCCTCGCGAATGCCGTGATCCATGGCAACGGCGATAACTCCGGCAAGAGAGTGTACGTCACATGCCGTTGCTATATGGACGGAGAAGTCTCAATCACGGTTCGGGACGAAGGAAAAGGATTCGACAGCAACACGGTGGAGGATCCCACCTCTCACGAAAACTTGCTCTTCACGCACGGTCGTGGAATCTACCTGATGAAGACATTAATGGATGAAGTCCTCTTCGAGGAGAACGGGTCCGTTGTGCGGATGCGAAAGAACTCCAATTTTGGTGCAATCGAACAGAAGAGATCATGATGACAACCAGATTCATAAACAGAGTGTTCGTCATCGCGTCCATTGGCGCATGTGCCCTAATAACCGAGCCTTACGACAGCCTGAATTTGGCACCGACGCTCTTGAGCATCACTGCTCAGAAGGCTTCTATGCTGGGGCGTGTGGTTACGTTGGAGTCGAGAAAGACAACGGTATCGTCTTGATGCTACCTGAATACGACCTCGTCGTTATCGGCAGCGGGCCTGCCGGACAGAAGGCTGCTATCGCGGCCGCAAAGGTGCGCAAAAACGTTGCTGTAATTGACCGGACCCCGATGATTGGCGGTGTTTCCGTTCATACCGGCACGATTCCAAGCAAGACCATTCGCGAAGCTATCTTTCAGCTCACCGGCCGTGCCGTCAAAGCGCAGTACGGTAACGGGCATGTAGCGCATGGCGACATTTCTGTTCGCGATGTTTCGGTGCGGGTAAGAGAAATCATCGAGCGCGAAACCGACGTCGTCCGAGCTCAACTGAGGCGGAACGGAATCAGCATCTATCAAGGTCTGGCACTGT
>QHPY01000095.1 GCA_003219215.1 Verrucomicrobiota bacterium
CTTCGCGGTTTGGAATTCCGACGTGGACGTGCAATCCAAAAATCAGGTTCGCCCGGGCGAGCGATTGCATGTCGCGCAAAATTTCCTGGTAGCGCTCGCCTTCGGTGATGAGTTGATCACGCCAATGTGAAAACGGATGGGTCCCGACCGACGCGATCTTCAATCCACTGCGGCCGGCCAGCTCCGCGAGTTTACTGCGCAGCTGAACCACGTGCATCCGCGCGTGCTCAATCGAATCGCAAATCTCCGTGCCGAGCTCGACCACTGATTGATGCATCTCGGGCTTGATCTGTTCTTTCAGCAGGACCTTGCCGCCCTCGAGAATCTCCTGGATGTGCGACCGCAGCTCGCGCGTCTCCGGATCGACAATCGCAAACTCCTCTTCGATACCGAGGGTGTAGGTGTGCTCCTTCTTCATCTAAACGGAACGAAAACATCCGCAGATTTCGCAGATTTACACAGATTATTTCTAAGCAGCCGCAACCTCTGTTGCTTCAATCTGCGGAAATCTGTGTAATCTGTGGATGAACAAGTTCTTACGCGAGCTCGCCTAATGAGCGCTTGGTGACAGCAGCTTGTAGAAACTTGCCCCAGCTTAAGTTATCGCGACCGGGTTTGTGTTCGCGCGCTTTGCGGATCGCCATTTCCGATACTGCTTCAACCACCCACTCAAAATTCGCCTGGCCGACATTGGCGGCTTCGGCATCCGGCGCCGGGTTGCAAAAGTCGATCGCGACCGGAACGTCATCGCGGATTGCGAACTCAACCGTGTTCAAATCGTATCCGAGATATTCGTTTAACCGCAGCACGCCTTGTTCGACTTTTTCGAGGATCTCGCGCGGCGTGTTCCATTCCGTTTGATAACGCAGGTGATACGGATGCCGCGGCTCATACGGCATGATGCGGACATGGCGCTGATCGATCGAGTAACAGCGGAAGTACATGTCGAACTTCACTTCCTCCTGCAACATCATTACCAGCTGCCCGGTCTCGTTGTAGGCCCGGTAAAATTCTTCCGGGTTGTGCAGCCGATAAACATTTTTCCAACCGCCGCCGGCAAACGGTTTGAAAAACGCCGGCCAACCGACGTAGCTGAAAATCGCTTCCCAATTCAGCGGATATTCCAGGTTGCGAAAGGATTTTTCGTTCGTGTCCGGCGGTGGCTGATTTGATGGCAACAAGACTGTTCGCGGAACGGCGACGCCGATTTTCGTCGCGAGCGCGTTGTTGAAGAATTTCTCGTCCGCGCTCCACCAAAACGGATTGTTCACCACTGCGGTGCCGGTCAGGGCGGCGTTTTTCAGCCACGCGCGATAAAACGGCACGTCCTGCGAAATGCGGTCGATCACCACGTCGTAGCCGCACGGCTCGCCTTGAATTACTTTGTCGATCTTGACGAACTCGCCGACGATGTCGCGCCCGCCAGTCTTCTGGTTTACGCGCTCGACAAACGCCGGCGGGAAACTGTGTTCCTGGCCAAATAGGATTCCGATTTTTTTCATCCTAACAAAACCGCGGATTACCCGCCTCCGGATTAAAGCTACGGCAGGCAGGTTGCGGATTTACACGGATAGCAGCAAAGCAGAATTTCTAAAACCTTTTCGGATGCCAATCCGGATTCTTTAGACTGCCTTCGCCTTTGTAATCGAATAGTTTGTAAACTGGGGTAAGCAAGACGCCCGGCCCTTTTGGGTCGATGCCCACATCAAAGTCCAGTTTGTCGTCCAGAAAATAAATGTCGCCATGGCCGCGCATCGAAAAAAGTCTTCCAGCAACCTCAAAATTTTCCGTGTGAATGATCCCTTTTTGGACGGTGAAATCAGCGCTCGCATTCCGGGCAATGCTGTAACCTGCGCCGGGAACAATCAGATTCAAAATCCCGGATAGAGGCCCGAACACCGGGATGGCGAACACGTCGCCGTTGGCCACGTTCATCTTGCCGCTGCCTTGCATTGCTCGCGAATTGTCGCCGAGACCGGTGAAATCGTAAGTGCCGCCGAGCTGACCGTGCGCGGTTTTGTAGTTGTAGTAAAGATCGGTCAAGCGCGGGAAATCCACACCGTCGACCGCCAGCTTCGCGCGATAATGGGGATCGCCGTGCGCCAGCGAAATATCGGCATTCCCGCCCACGTTCCCCGCAAAAAGTCCGCCTCGAAGATCGACAATCTGCAGACGATCGTTGGTGAAAAGAAGTTGTCCTGCGATTCTGTGGAACGGCAAAGTCTTGCCCAGAAAAACGTAATCCATTCCGGCCGGCGCATCGACATTGACCTCAAGTCGCGTTCCTTTGCCTCCGCCAATTTGATAGACGCCGTTCGCCGTAATCGCTGGCGGCTGATGAAATTTGTAAGGCGCGACATTTTTGGACAGATCGGGATCGATCCAAACACTCACTTCCGTCGGCCGAACGTTTGCTTTGATGTTCGAGACACGCACTTCGTGTTTGGCGAAGTCGTAAGTAAAATTTCCGGTGCCAACGCCTTCGTCGCGCACGATCCGGAAATCTTCACAAGTGACTGCGCCGTCAGCGAAATGCACTTTCGCGGTCGCGCTGTTCATCCATTGACCGCGAAACCGGGTCCGATCGAGCGCGATGTTTCCGTCGCCTTGCCAGTTTTCCGGATGTCGATCTTTCCCACGAATCGCAAGTTGAATGACCGGCGGGCGTGAGCATTCCCACTCCGCCAAGAATTCCTGTATCTCCGGCGAGACGAACAGCCGCAATTCACCCGGCGCCAGCGGCCCGTCAATGTTTAACCGAAACTCGTTAGGCGCTTCAAACACTTCCGCGTGAAGATCGCCGGTTGGATGCCGAATCCGGATATCGCGCAACCAAGTCCGCTCGCCGTCCCAGGAAAATTCCGCGCGACATTGCGAAAGCGGCAGATTCTTGTAAGAGATATTGTCGACAGCGGCGTGGCCGATCACTTTCACCTGGGGATGCTCGCCCGCGAAGTTGGCCGAGCCAGAAATATCGAGAACCGGGGGCGAAAGGAAGGTCGCGTCGGTTAGCGCGCCGCCGGCGTCGGCAGCGTCGAGCAATGTTTTGAGATCGAGGCTGCTACGAGCTTGAAAGTTTGCGGCGTTGGTTCGCCGGCTCCAGTTTGCAGTCGCGGCAAAGCCGCCCAGGCGATCGTTCCATTCGCATCGCGAAACGATCAGCGTCTGATTACTCCACTCCGCCGATGCGATAAAGTCGCGCACCTCATACCCTTTTCGCTTCAGCAAATTGCTCTGCAGGGTTGCTTCCGCGTGCGCGTCTTCGAGCCGAGCGAGATCGCCGCTGAATTTCACCTGCAACGAAGGCGGACCGCTCGGAAAATTAAATTTCTGCAGCTCGGCAACGCTCCGGCGGAGGATCGACAATCTCTTTTGCCGTTCCCCTTCCGACAACGGCGGCGACGGCTTGTAGTCCGCCCGCTTGATCAATTGACCGGTGGCTGAGACGCGCACTCCACAGAAAACTCCCTCCGCCTGACTGACGTAAATCTGTTCCGGCGGAAAATAAATGTGGGCGTGAAATTTTTGCAGCTGCGGCTGCTCGTTTTTACCCTGCGGCCCTTTCAGCGGAAGCGTGACCTCGGCATTGCGAATGTCGAGCGCGTTGAGAAACGGCTGGTGATGAAAAAAAGCGGCGTAATTGATATCGAGCACGATTTCGCTGATGAACGCAAGTGTGTTGGTGCGGTCTCGATAACTAAAGATGCGCACGTTTCGCGCGACCAGGCCGCGAAACGGATTGAGCGTGAGATGGCCGATTGACGCTTCCACGCCGAGGCGGTGCAGTTCTTCCACAATCCGCGAGCGCGTGCGCCCGCCAAAACCCTTGCGCGCCATATACCAGCCGCCCCCGATCGCGGCTGTGATCATGAGAACAATCGCAAAGCGCAAAATGGAAATCGCCAGCCGGCGCGCGAAGGTCGATGGTCGATCTTGCGCACCCTCAACAGGCTTGGATCTCTCAACAACAGTTGGCATTAGCGATCTTGTACAAAGCCACAGAAGAACACAGATTTACACAGATTTTTGCGGGGGAGCTCTCAATCGCTTTCATCTGCTCTTCATGTGTGTGAATCTGTGGCAATGACGATTTCGGATCTGCCAGCGATCAATGCGTCTCTCAACGCTGTCAGCACCATTTTCATTTCGGCGGGCTGGTTTTGGATCCGTCGCAACCTCTGGCAGCGTCACGTGCCGTGTATGATCATAGCCCTGATTGCGTCGACCGGTTTCCTCGTCGGTTACATCGTCTATCACCTGCACGCGGGTGAGAAATCCTCCGGCTACACCGGCTTAATCGCATGGATTTATTTCCCGATGCTCATTACGCACATTCTGCTCGCGTTCGTCACCTTACCGTTGGTGATCGTGACTCTCGTGCCGGTGTTTCAACGCCGCTGGGATCGACATCGCCGGATCGGCCGCTGGACGATGCCGATTTGGCTCTATGTTTCAGTCACCGGCGTGCTCGTTTATTTCATGCTCTACCATTGGTTCCCGCCGCCGAATCTTGCGCTCGGCCAGTAGTTGATGTTTGCTCAATGACGCAGCGCCACTGCAAGATCAAGCCATGGTGACGATCGCGACATTCAACGAGCCGGACAAGGCGAAGCGTCTGAAGCAGCGCTTTCAACAGGCCGGAATCGAAGCGGACATTCACAACGAGGGCCATCTTCAGCAGGTCGCGTTCATGTCGCGCCCGCAGGCCAACGCCAAAGTGATGGTGGACGACGCCGATTTCGAGCGCGCGCAAAATTTAATGATCGAATGGGAAACGACCGATCCCGACGTGGCCGCGGCCATCATTCGCTGTCCGCAATGCGGCTCCTCCCAGATCGAGTATCCGCAAATGACGCGCAAGTTTATGACGCCGGCGTTGGTCGCCCTTCTTTGCGCGGTGAAAATCATTCCCAAAGAATTTTATTGCCAGGACTGCCATTACACTTGGAGCAACGAGGAAGAACGCACCATCGGCCGGCTCTGGCACCGGTTCTTCCCGGGACGCGAGGAAGCGACCTAATTTTTCCGCGCGTCGCAGCTGGAAATTGGCCGCGCCAACGACAAAATTACCCCCCGCGCTATTTAATCCATGAAGTGGTTCTTCGTCCTGTTTCTGGCAATCATCATCTTCGGCGGCGCCGCCTGGTTCGGGTACAACTTTGTTTTCAAAGAAGATATCCAGGTCCGGAAAGAACAACGCGGTGAGGTCACTCCCGAACCCAGACTTGACCTGACGCTGCCGGAATTTGAGGCCGCCGCCAAATTGCGGCAAGAAGGGAAAATTCCGGAAGCGCGCGCCGCGCTCACCGCGTTTATCCAAAAATATCCGAGCGGTCAGCACGCCGAAGAAGCCAAGGATTTGTTAGGCGAAGTGAACGTCGGCATCCTCCTTTCGCGCACGCCGTCGCCCGAAAAAGAGGAATACATCGTCAAACCTGGCGACGTTTTGCAGAGAGTCGCGCACAAGGTGAAATCGACGCCGGAGCTGATCATGCGCATGAACAATATGAGCAGCACGATGCTTCACATTGGAGAGCGCCTGCTCATCTCCCATCCCGATTTCGCCATCGTCGTTCAGCGCAAACCGAAACTGCTCGTGCTTCTCAATCGCGGCGGCTTTTTCAAACAATACCATCTGGGCGAGGAAAAATTGCCGGCCAAACAGCCGTCCAAAGTCACGACTAAGGTTGCCGAAGTGATGGCATGGAACGGTGGCAAGCGTGTCGGCTTCGGCACCAAAGAATTTATCGGCAGCACGCGCTGGATTCGACTCAGCTCGCAGGCTTATACGATTTATTCCGTGCCGGATTCGGCGCATCCGGCATTGTCCCAGCCGCCGCCTCCGCAAGGACTTGGCCTCGCCGCGGCGGACGTGGAAGAATTAAGCAGCCTGGTCAACAAACAGACCCCGGTTACGATTACCGATTAGCGCGATGGACTTGCAACCACTCGATTTTGAAAAGCCGATTTTTGAACTGGAACGGCGCTTGCAGGAGTTGAAGGCGCATTCGCGCGAGCACGATGTCGATCTTGGTTCGGAAGTGGAAGCGATCGAAACCAAGTTGCGCGACACGCGTCGCCAGGTTTATGGCAACTTGAGCGCGTGGCAGCGCGTCCAAATCGCGCGGCATGTGCAACGACCGTTCGCGCTTGATTATGTTGAGCGTTGTTTCACTGGTTGGACCGAGCTGCACGGCGACCGGCTTTTCGCCGATGACAAAGCGATGCCGAGCGGACTTGCCATGCTCGATTCGCGGCGTTGCGTCGTCATTACGCACCAGAAAGGCCGCAACACTAAAGAAAATGTGATGCGCAATTTTGGTTGCGCGCATCCCGAAGGCTATCGCAAAGCGCTTCGACTGATGCGCCTCGCGCAAAAGTTCAAGATGCCGGTCATTTCGTTGATCGACACCCCGGGCGCGTTTCCAGGAATCGGTTCCGAAGAACGCCACATTTCGGAAGCGATCGCGGTCAATCTGCGGGAGATGATGAATTTGCGAGTGCCGATCATCGCAGCTGTGATCGGTGAAGGCGGATCGGGCGGCGCGCTCGGCATTGGCGTCGCGGACCGCGTTTTGATTTTGGAAAACGCGTATTACTCCGTGATCAGTCCCGAAGCCTGCTCGGCAATTTTGTGGCGCGACCGGCGTCACGCACCCGAAGCCGCCGAAGCGCTCAAACTGACCGCGCAGGATTTATTAAAACTTAACGTCGTCGATGAGATCGTGGACGAACCCGAAGGCGGCGCGCACCGCGATTATGAAACGGCGGCGACGAACCTGGGCAGGGCGTTGCGGCGAAACTTGGAGCATCTTAAAGGGACGGAAGTCGACGAGTTGCTGAAAAAGCGCTACAAGAAATTTCGGAAACTCGGCAATTTCGCCGAGCCGAAAACGAGTTCAGCGCGTTCATAATTGAAAATGAGTGGTTCTCGATCTTGCGGATGGGTTGCAGGGATTTTTATCGCCGTTGCCGCAGCTAACGCCAGGCCAAGCGACGGCTTTAATTTCCAGCGAGACACTCTGAGCTTCGCCAACTGGACCGTGTTTACGTATGAGAACGGCCACATTGTTTCGCATAAGAACCAGTTCGGCCACCACTACTCTCGTCGCTGTTTCGTAATGACTCGAACGGTCGAGCAGTTTTACAAGTTCGCGTGCTTCGAACCGACAGCGCCGCGCGTGAACGATCGCGAGCTGACAAAGCGAATCCGCGATATAACCCGTCGCCAACCTTGGCATTATCCATTGCCGGCAGAAAAACGCGTCTTCATTCCAGGTTACACCAATCTACGCGAGCTTAGCCAGGACAGAACGGATTTGATGCAGCGGAACATCGGCCTCGGCTGGGTGGTCTATTTGCGCCTGGGAAATGCACGAATGTTCTACGAGCACAGCAAAAAGTACCAAGAAAAAACCCACGACGAGCTCGAGCAAACTCTCGCCCGCGGAGAATTTTTCATCGCCTATCTGTCCGACTACCCAATAATGCACATCAATCACTCCGTCCTCGTTTACAAACACGACCGGCCGCAGTCTGCCGACGGCACAGATTACTATCTCGTTTACGATCCGAACCATGCCGACGCGCCGCGTCATTTGACGTGGCTGCCCGCCAAGCGCGAATTTAGTTACGAGAAGGATCAGGAATTCGTCGGCGGTTTCGCCCGCGTCTTTCACGTTTACGGCAAATGGATGCAGTAAATGCGATCTTATTAAAGAAGGAGCAAATGTCACTAGATCCAACGCCGACCCCGAAGCCTACGCCAAGTCCGCCAACCCCCAGACCGACGCCACCGCCGGAGCCACTGCCGCCCAATCCGCCGCCGGTTCCGCCGGGAGGAAGATAGGTCAGTTCCCTACCTGTCTGGCGGAAATAAAAATCTCAACGCCGGCTCGACCCGCGCTGCCCATGCTCCTTCGCTGTGATCACTGCCTTCGATTTCATGGTAATGCAAATCATCGAACGGGTGCCAGCCTTTCTCGATCAATGCCGCGCATAAAGTTCGCGCCTGTTCCCAGCCCGGTTCGTTTGTTCCTGTGTCGAGCCAGATCTTGAGCGGAAGTTTCCGATCGAGCTCATTGACCATCTTCACGATAACCTGATCGTCCCACCAAACCGATGGCGATATTGCGATCAACCGCGTGAAAACATTCGGAAACCACAAGCCTAACGAAAGCGTTAGCAGCGCACCGAGCGACGAACCTCCCAGGCCGGTGAATTCCGCTTCCGGTTTCGTGCGATATTGTTTGTCGATGTAAGACTTGAGCTCTTCGATCAGAAAGCGCCCATATCTTCGCGCCCAACCTTTGCTCCGTTTCTTGCGCTTGGCGCTTGAATCAATCACGCCCGGAGTCGGCGCATACTCGTGAATGCGATCGTCGCCCGTGTTCGCGATCGCCACGATAATCAACGGCTCAATCAGGTCTTGCCGGATTAAACGCTGTGCAGTTTCATCGACGCCCCATTCGACCCCGGCAAACGAAGTGGCGGTGTCGAACACGTTCTGTCCGTCCTGCAAATACAAGACGGGGTGACGTTTTCGCGAAAAACGCGAGTAGCCGCGTGGCAAATAAACCAGAACGTCGCGACGATTACCGAGGATTTTCGATGGAAATCCGCGGTGCCGCCTGATTGTTCCGGTGAGTGTGTGTTTGGGCATGAAACCGAGACGCTTCGTTGAAGATGTCGATCTTGTCCACCACGCGGCGCCGCCGAATTGCGATTTTCAGGTAGGGCAATTGACCTTAATCGCCCGTTCTCCTTATTGTCGATCTTTCGATGAACCAACGCTACATCAAATGGTACACGCCCTGGCTCAGTCGCGAGTTCGAAATGCTCGCCTTTGGAAACGGCGGCGGGCTGCCTTTGATTTTGTTTCCGACATCGTTTGGACGCTATTACCAAACCAAGGATTTCGGTCTGGTCGATTCGATTGCCTGGTACGTCGACAACGGCAAAGTCACCGTCTATTGCCCGGACGCGATCGATCTCGAAAGTTTTTACAACAAAGAAATTCATCCGGCCGATCGGATGAAAACCCATAACGCTTACGAAAATGTGATCGTACACGACGTATTCGATCTGGCGCGACGCGAGTGCCATGCTCGTCGAGTCGCCGTTAGCGGAGCGAGCCTCGGCGCTTATCACGCCGCTAATATCGCGTTCCGGCATCCCGATTCCGTAGGTTACCTCATCAGTTTGAGCGGGTCGTTCGATATCAGCGATTTCTTCAACGGCTATCACGACGACAACATTTATTTCAATAGTCCGTACGAATATCTGCCGAACACGACCGATCCGTGGAAATACAACCACATGGGCATCATCATCGGCACCGGCGAATGGGACAACACCCGCCACGAATCGTATCGGCTGTCGGAGATTTTGAATTCGAAGGGCGTTCAACACTGGCTCGATGACGGCAAATGGCGCGGCCACGATTGGAATTACTGGCGCGACATGCTGCCCTATTATTTGTCGAAGCTGTAGTGGCCGCCGTCTCTGCGGCGATCGAATATGCCGCTGAAGGCGGCCTCTACAACCACATGACAGAACCTCTTTTGCTCGGCGCGCACATGTCAATTGCCGGCGGCGTGCACACTGCAATCGAGCGCGGTTGCTCGATCAAGTGCACCGCGATTCAGATGTTCGTGAAGAACAACATGCAATGGTTCGCGCGTCCGCTCAGACGCCAGGAAATTCGGGCGTTTTGCGATCACGTCCAACGCGGCGACTTGTTGTCGATCTTTGCTCACGCGAACTATCTGATCAATCTCGCGGCCGCGAATCCGCAGTTCCTGGCAAATTCAATACGTGCCTTATCTGAGGAACTCACCCGGGCCGACCAACTCGAGCTGCCGTTTCTGGTCCTGCATCCCGGCGCGCACCTTGGCGCCGGCGAAGAAGCCGGCCTTGAAAAAATTGTCGACTCGATCAATCGCGTGTTTCGCAAAATTCCAAAGGTGAAAGCACGGATCGCGCTTGAGACCACTGCCGGGCAAGGTTCATGTCTCGGGCATCGTTTCGAACAAATTTCCTGCGTTATCAACAATGTATGCGAACCGGAACGTCTTTGTGTTTGTCTTGACACCGCGCACATCTTCGCCGCCGGCTACGACATCGGCAGTGCAGCCGGGATTAAGAGAACGTTCCGCGAATTCGACCGCACGATTGGTCTCAGCCGTCTCGCGGCGATCCACCTCAACGATTCCAAAACCGCGCGCGGCTCGCGGGTGGATCGACATCAGCACATTGGCAAAGGCCAAATCGGTCTCGATGCGTTTCGCTTCATCATGCGCGATCGCCGATTTAGCAAAATCCCGAAAGTTCTCGAAACGCCGAAGGGCAAGGAACTGCGGGAAGACGTGATCAACCTAAAGACGTTGCGCGGATTGCTGTAGCGGCCGCCGTCTCGGCCGCAACATCCAACGCGCCGCCGGGGAGAGCGGCCTCTACAATTAACTGATCAGCCGGATCGCTAGCGGATATCGGTAAAGCTTGCCTTCGCTCGCCTGGATCGAAGCGACGATGACAAAAATAATGTTCAAAATGTGAAGTAGAATCAGAATCGGAATTCCAATTAAGACAATGATCAGAATGGCCGCGATGGCGTTCCAGATCAGCATCGAAATTTGAAAATTCATCGATTCCTTGCCGTGGGCGTCGATCTCGGGTGAATCCTGACGCTTGGCCAGCCAGACAATGAGCGGTCCAACGAGGTGACCGGCCACCGGCACCAAGAATCCGACTAAAGCGGTGGCATGCGCGAGTATGCACCAGGTCCGAACACTGGTGGACGTCGATGTTGTCGTTGTCGCTGGTTCCATAAGTTATCCTTGCACTCGCTCGATCTGGGCACCGAGCTCGCTCAGTTTTTCATCCAAATGTTCGTAGCCGCGATCAATGTGGTAAACGCGGCTGACGTCTGTAATTCCGTCGGCCTTCAATCCAGCAAGGACCAAGGCGGCCGACGCGCGTAAATCGCTCGCCATCACCGGCGCGCCAAAGAGATGATCGACGCCTTGGATAACGGCAGTCGGACCCTCAAGATCGACATGTGCGCCCATGCGCTTGAGCTCTGCCACGTGCATGTAGCGTTGCGGAAAAATGTTTTCGGTGATGACGCTGATGCCGCCAGTCGTGGAAAGAAGCGCGCACATTTGTGCCTGCATGTCGGTCGGAAAACCGGGATAAGGTTCGGTCGCAAGTTCGAGCGGCGTTGCCACGCCGTTGGGCGACACCGTAATTGAATTCTCGGACGATTCGATTTTGAATCCGCAATTACTCAGCGCCTTGGTTACGGCTTCAAGGTGCTTTGGCTCGACGCGTTTGACCGTAATTCCGTTTCCACAAATTGCCCCTGCCACGAGAAATGTTCCGGCCTCGATCCGGTCCGGGATGATGTCGTGCTCAGTGCCGTGCAATTCCTTGACGCCTTCAACGATGATCCGGCGGGTGCCGGCGCCTTCAATCTTCGCGCCCATCTTGTTCAGGAAATTCGCAAGATCGACAACTTCCGGTTCCTGAGCGGCGCCTTCAATCACGGTCGTTCCCTCGGCCAGCACGGCCGCCATCATCACGTTATCGGTCCCGAGAACAGTCGGCCCAAATTTACCGCGCAAATTGATCACCGCGCCGGTGAGTTTCGGCGCAAACACTTTTATATTTCCCGCTTCCACGCGAACGGCAGAACCGAGCGCTTCGAATCCTTTCAAATGCAAATCAATCGGCCGATCGCCAATGACGCAACCGCCCGGCAGCGAAACCGTCGCCTCTTTGCACCGGCCAAGGAGCGGACCAATCACGCAAACCGACGCGCGCATTTTGCGGACGACATCGTAGGGAGCGATCGAATCTATTTTTGCGGCCGCGACTGTGACGGTGCCGCTGGCGCGTTCTACCTCCGCGCCGAGGTGCTTCAAAATTTGCAGCATGTAGTGCGTGTCGCTCAGATCGGGCACGCGCCGAATCGTGCACGGCTCGCGAGTGAGAAGCGCCGCCGCCAGAATCGGCAGAGCAGAATTTTTCGAGCCGCTGATTTTGATCGATCCGTTCAGCGGATGCCCCCCGTGGATCCGGATTTTATCCATACCTGGCTAAGACAAAACGTGTGATACCTGAATAGTCCTTTTTCGACCCAATGTCGTGGTATTTTTTTTGACGAAAGAGCTCGGACAGGCCTTCAGCCTGACCAACCGCAATTTCCAGTGCGAGCAAACCGCCTGGTTCGAGATGCGACGGCGCTTGCTCGATCAGTCTTCGCACCAACTCATCGCCCGCCGGTCCGGCAAAAAGCGCTACCTCGGGATCGTGCAGCACCTCGCGCGAGAGCAGATGCCGATCTTGGATCGAGATATAGGGAAGATTCGCCACGATTAGGTCGAATCTTTCAGCCAAATTTTCGAGAAGATCGCTTTGTTGGAAATGGATGCGCTCGCTCAATCCGAGTCGCGCCGCGTTTTCACGGGCGAGCCCGAGTGCGTCCTCAGAAATGTCGACCGCGTAAATTTCTGCAGACGGAAATTCTTTCGCCAAACTCAGGGCGATCACTCCGCTGCCTGTTCCAACATCAACGATCCTCGATTCTCGATTCTCGATTCTCGATTGCAGGAGTTCGACGAGCTCTTCGGTTTCCGGTCGCGGCACCATCGCGCGTTTGTCGATCAGGAATGTCTGGCCGCAAAATTCGACCGTGCCTAGCAAATGCTGGAGCGGTTCGCCTTGCCCCCGGCGCTTCACCAGATCGCGCAGTGGCGCCAGTTCCGCGCCATCAAGCGGACGCTCGAACTCGAGATAAAGCTCCATCCGCGTGCGCCCGAGCACGTGCGCAAGCAAGTGTTCCGCGTTCAATCGCGGGTTGTCGATCCTGTGCTTTCGGAAATACGCCGTCGTCGATTGCAGGACTTCGAGCAGCGTCTTCGTTTTTGTCATGTCGAGCGAAGTCGAGACATCCCTGGACATTTCAGAAATAGTAAGAGATTTCTCTACTTCGGTCGAAATGACAGAAGGAGAGTGCTCACGCCGAAATCGACGACTCTTTCAACCGCTCCGCCATATCGGCTGTTTGGAGCGCGCGAATCATCTCGTCGAGGTCGCCATCAATCACACGATCTAAATTATAGAGCGCTAGTCCGATACGGTGGTCGGTCAGCCGGTTTTGGGGAAAATTGTAAGTACGAATCTTTTCTTCGCGGCCGCCGGTGCCGATCTGCCCGCGTCGCTGCGCGCTGTATTTCTCCTCCTCCTCGCGCTGCTTTCGTTCAAGCAAGCGCGCCCGCAAGATCGACAATGCGCGTTCCTTGTTCTTGATCTGACTCCGGCCGTCCTGACAGCGCACGATCGTGCCGGTCGGAATGTGCAACACCTGAACCGCGGAGTCGGTCGTGTTCACACCCTGACCACCCGGTCCGCCCGCGCGCGAAACTTCAATCCGCAAATCTTCCGGCTTCAATTCAAGATCGACGTCTTCCGCTTCCGGCAAGACTGCGACCGTGGCCGTGGAAGTGTGGATGCGCCCCTGCGCTTCAGTTGCCGGCACCCGCTGAACGCGGTGCACTCCGCTTTCGTAACGCAATTTTCGAAAAACGGATTCGCCCGAAACTTTGAAGATCGCCTCTTTTAACCCGCCCAGCTCCGATGGGCTCGATTCGAGATCTTCGGTTTTTAATCCGGCCGACTCGGCGTAGCGGTGATACATCCGGTAAAGATCGGCCGCGAAAATCGCGGCTTCGTTTCCGCCGGTGCCGGCGCGAATTTCGACAATCGCGTCGCGGTTTTCGTTTTCGTCCGGCGGCAGCAACGCAATTTGCAATTCGCGCTCGAGCTTAGCCACGCGCCTTTCCAAATCCGGAATCTCGTCGTCCGCCATCGCCGCGATCTCAACGTCGCGCGAGGTCGCCAGCTCACGATTGTCGTCGAGCTGCTTGCGCGCCGTTTCGAGTTCGTCCCATTTCGCGAGTACGCCCTTAGTGCTGGCGTGTTCGCGCCTGAGTTCGCCGGCGCGTTTGCGATTATCGAAAAGACGCGGGTCCGCGATTTCGCGTTCGAGCTGCTCGAAGCGTTCCCGTTTGCGTTGGATGAGAGGATCAAAGTCCATTTGTTGTAGCGGCCCCGCAAGCGTTCGGGGTCGCGTCGGCGATCGCAGATCGCCGCTACAGTTCAGCTAACCTGTTTTGCCCGAGCGCGCGGCTTTGGTGCTGCCGTAGCGCTTGGCGAATTTTTCGACGCGGCCGGCCGTGTCCACAAATTTCTGTTCGCCGGTGAAAAACGGATGACAAGCGGCGCAAATACCGATTCTAATGTCACGGCGCGTCGAGCGGGTATGATAGACCGCTCCGCACGCGCAAACGATATCTGTCTCGTGATATTCTGGGTGAATGCCTGCTTTCATCGTCAAAAATGAGCGCCGAATGTAACCGCGTAGGCATTTTACGCAAGCGATGAAACCGACCGACGGATTATTGCAACGCTGGGAAGCGATTGTCAGTCAAAAGCGCGACGCGCCCGCAATTTTCAACAGTCGCGGCCGGCTCGTTTTCACGTTTCGGGGAATCGACGAACGCGCGCGCGATTTTGAATCAAAGATCAAGAGCTTCGACGCCGGTAGCGTCGTGGCAATCCAAATTGGGAATCACGAAGATTGGCCTTCGATCCTGATTGCGTGTTTGCGCCGCGGCGTGGTCGTTCTCCCGCTTGAGCAATCGATTAGTGATCAACAGCGGGACGCGGCACTGAAGACTTGCAAGGTGTCCGGCATTGCCGCTGCTGGCGTCTCTGCCGGCAGATCTGTCGAGATTGTGCCGATGAGCATTCCGGCAGCTACAACTGACTGGGGCAAAAACCGACCGTCGCTTCTCAAATTGACTTCCGGGACCACAGCCGCACCGCGCGCGATTCGGTTTCGCAGCGAGCAACTCCTGGCCGATTGCGATCAGATCTGCGAGACGATGGGAATCTCCGATGTCGATCTTAACTTCGGCGTCATTCCGGTTTCGCATTCCTACGGTTTCAGCAATCTGTTGACGCCGCTAATCGCGCGCGGCGTGGCAATGGTTTTGAGCCAGGACCGAACGCCGCGCGCTGTCCTTAACGATCTCGCAAAGACGGATGCGACCGTCTTCCCCGGCATGCCGGTCTTCTATCAAGCGTTTTGTGAAATGAAAGATGTTCCGGTGCTGCCAAAGCTTCGGCTTTGCATTTCCGCTGGTGCGCCCCTGCCGATTACGGTCCCGAGAAAATTCCGGGAAAGATTCGGATTGCCGATCCATTCCTTCTATGGCGCGTCAGAATGCGGCGGGATTTGTTACGATCGCGAGGCAAAGAACGAGATCGAAGGTTTCGTCGGCTCCCCGATGAAGGATGTCGCTCTTGAAATGATCGATCCCAGCGTAGAGGCGAGTCAGGTCCGCGTCCGCAGCGCGGCCGTGGGCGATGGTTATTTTCCCGAGCCGGACGAAGAAAAATTGGGCGACGCTGTTTTCGTTCCCGACGATCTGCTCGCGCGTCGCGGCTCCGGATTCAAAATCGTCGGACGCGTTTCGGACGTGATTAATGTGGCCGGAAAAAAAGTGAACCCAGCGGAGATTGAAGAAGCGTTGCTCCGGTTTCCAGGCGTTCGTCAGGCGGTTGCGTTTGGACGTCCCGCAGGCGCGGGATTCCGCAACGAAGAAGTGGCCGCCTGTGTGGTCGTGGATGTCGATCTTCGCGAGAACGAGATCTTGGAATTCTGCCGAAACGGGTTGAGCGCGTGGCAAGTGCCGAAACGAATCTTCATCGTCGATTCCATTCCGACAAACGAGCGCGGAAAAATCAGCCGACGAGAACTGACGCGTCGGTTCCAACAAAGGTAGGGACATCGCGCTGCGATGTCCGCCGTGCCACTCCAACTCGGAGCGCCGCAGCGCGGCGTCCCTGCCCTCGAAAAATTCTTTGCATTTGCCGAGAAGCGGGCATTGCTACCGAGTTGAGCAGCAGAAAAATTGCAGGCCCTCCAACTTCGAGATCGATGAAACAGAAGAAATTCAAACGGAGCGCGCGGATTCTGGTTTTGGAACCGGACGAACAATTGGGCTCCGGAATCTTAGATGTCCTGCAGGAAGCGGCGCCGGGTACGCTGGTTGAAATGACGCGCAGCCTGGAGCAGGCACAGCAGCTCGTCCTCGGTGTGAAACCTGAGCTTTTTGTTCTCGATGTCGATGCCATCCCGGATCTCGGCCAGGATTTTCTTTACGATTTGCGAACGAGTCACCCGAACGCGCGCGCGATCATTTTGACCGGCGTTCATTTGCCCGAGCAGCGTGAACAAGTTGCCGGACTCGGCGCGATTCATTTCCTCGAAAAACCGGTGGCGCACCGGGATTTTGTGGAACTCGTGCAGCGTTTGCTGCGGCCGGCGACGGAGACAGCAACTAAAAAATTCCAGGGGACGCTTCGCGATCTCCAATTCGCCGACGTTATCCAGCTCAAATGCATGAGCGGCGCGACCGCGGTGCTGGAATTTACCGGACCGAACGACGAAAAGGCGCGTGTTTTCTTTGAGAAAGGTCAGGTCCGGCACGCGACCGCACCCGGCCGACAGGGAATGGCGGCGTTCAGCGAGATTGTGCGTTGGAAAGGCGGAACGGTTTCCGAAGTTACCGATGCGCCTTCCAGCCCTCAGACGATCGACCTGGACTGGCAGCATTTGCTCATCGAAGCGGCGCGCGGCGCGGATGAAACCGACGCGGCGGTGCCGAAAAAGTCGCGCAGGGAGAGGGGCGGGCCAAAGGTGTTGGTGGTTGATGACAGCCTGATGCTGCTCAGTTTTGTGAAAGAAGTTTTGATCGAGGCGAATTACGAAGTGACGCCGGCGTCGACCGGCGAAGAAGCCGTTCGTGAGGCGCAGAGCAGTTTGCCCGATCTCATTCTGCTCGATTTCATTTTGCCGGATATGAGAGGCGACGAAGTTTGCCGCCATTTATCAGAGAATCCGGGGACCGCCGCCATCCCCGTTGTTTACATGTCGGGCTACGGCGCGGAGGTGCAGGCGAGCCGGAGCGAAAATTCAAATGTGATTGGGTTCTTGAATAAACCCTTCACTTCGGATTTGCTTATCAAAACCGTAGAGACCCATATGGCGAAGAAGTCGGAAGAGCCGGAGTCGAGCGAGCCAAAGCCCGCGGAACCGGAGTCCGCAGTGGAACCGGAGCCCGCAGTGGAGCAGGAGCCGGCAACGGAGCAGGAACCCGCGGCGGAAGCGGATTTTCCGGTCGAACAGGAACCTGCCTACCAGGAAGCAAGCGAAGTCGGCCCGGAGATCACGCCAACGCCGGAAACTCCCTGGTGGACTCCAGCTCCCGCGACCGACGTTCCAGCCGCAACACCGGCGGCGTTCGAACCGGCCGCCGAGCAAGATTATATTCCTGACGAATCGATCACTGGCGGCGTTTATTTTTGCGGCGACACCCGCTTTTTCTCGTTGAACCGCGCCCTGCAAATCATCGCGACTCAGAAACTCACCGGCACGCTGCGCTTCTTTTGGGACAAACAGCCGGTCGAGCTTCTCACTCAAAACGGACAGGTCCTGTTGGCGACCTCGTACGATCCGGAACTGTATTGCCCCGAGACGCCGGTGACTTTGAGTGATATCGACCCGGACAGGATCGCGGCCGCGCGCGCGCAACAGCAGGAGACCGGATGTCCGATGTTCATCACTCTCGCGCAGGAGAATTTGATTTCGCCAGAACCGGCCACGCAGTTAACCGAGCATCACGGACAAAAGCTTTTCGCGGAGCTTTGGAGCGCTCCGGGCGTTCGGTTTTCGTTTCAACAAGGAGCCCTTCCGTCCTTCGCCACTGAGCTTTCGGGCGAGCTCGATGTCGATCAATGGGCGTTGGCGACATTGCGCTTTGTCCAATTCCCGCAGCTCGGCGACCGCACTAATTACGATCCGGCTTCCGTTCCGGCCTACACCCGCGATGGATTTGAGAGAGTGCAAAACCTGCGGCTCACAGTCGCCGAAGCACAGTTCGCGTCGCAGTTCAACGGAGTTCGCTCGGTCCAACAGATCGCAAAAAATCTGCGACTCGATTTGAAGTTCGCCAGCGTAACGCTTTTCCGGTTCCTCGCACTTGAGATTGTGGAATGCTGGCCGGACCGGACCGGGGCAGCAAAAGACCGAAAAGGCATCTTCCAGCGTCTCGGTCAGGCGATCGGACTTGCCGAGTAGCACCGCATATCGGCCAGTCGATGAACAAGACTCTGGTCGTCGACATCGGCGGCACCCGCGTGAAGCTGATGCTCGAGGGCGCGGAGCAGCAGATGTTCGATTCCGGTGCGCGGATGGAGCCGAACGAATTTGTCGCTCGACTAAGAGAAAACAGTGGCGGTTGGAAATTCGACAACATCTCGATTGGCTTTCCATCGCCCGTTCGCGGCGGCAAAATTGTCAAAGACCCGAAACATCTTGGGAAAGGCTGGGTCGGGTTTGATTTTGGCAAGTCGTTAGGCAAACCGGTCCAAGTGATCAACGATGCCGCGATGCAGGCATTGGGAAGTTATCACGGCAGCCGAATGCTTTTTCTCGGGCTCGGGACCGGACTCGGCTCGGCTCT
>QHPY01000096.1 GCA_003219215.1 Verrucomicrobiota bacterium
CCTCTTTTAATCCATCCCTGCGGGACGGTGCCGAGGCAGTTTTGCTGGCGCAGCAGGCCGAACGTTTGTCCGGGACAGCAAACCCTAGAATTCTGCGCGTGCTGGCGGCGGCTTATGCCGAGCAGGGCCAGTTTACCGAAGCGACTAAGGCCGCCCGGCTCGGTTTGGAGCTAGCCACAAAACGCGGGGAAACCGGATTCGCACGACTGATCGAGAGCGATATCGCGCTTTATGACGTTGGTCGTCCCAATCATAACGGCTCAAACTAGCGGGTGCGCGACGTGCTCGATGCGACCTCTAAAGTGCTATTCTCAAGACGTAAAACCCGAGCCGAAAGTATCGCTTTTTGCGACCGGTTGACTATTCGCGTGGCGCCAGCACCCCGAACGCCGCTCCAAAAAGCAAAGCGCCGGAAGGCACGAGGCGTTCCGGCGCTCAAATTGCGCTTTTCTGACCTTAGTAGGAAAAGGTGACGCCAAATCGCGCCATTCCAAAATCCTGGTTATCGCTGCCGTGACCGGGTTTAAGCTCCACCGCATGATTGATGACCGTGGTGGTAAAACCCGGATTTCCGTAAAAGACGACCGTATCTTGGCCCTGCTCAGTGATGAGGTGGAACCTATCCGCATGGTCTTCCTGGCCGAAGACGAAGTTCCAGGTGAAGTCCGCCATTAAACCGATGTGGCAGGTGACGCGAAATTCCAAGCCTACGCCGATCTGACCGAGCGCTCTGAGGTGATTATTGGAAACCGGATCAGTGGTCAGGAATTCGTGCTCATGGGTAACGAAGCTGCCGTTGAAGAGGTTGGCGTCGACCGCGGGGGTGTTGGGAAGGGCGCCGAACTCATGTTTCTCATTAAAAAACTCATAGAGGGTCGCGCCACCATCAATGAAGCCTATGCCGCCGGTGACATACGGAGCAAAGCGGCCGAACGGGAAACGTCCGGTTAATGTGACCAAACCGCCTCCTGCAAAATTTGTTTTCGCGGCGAGGCCGATGGCTTCGATACCGACGCCAAAGTATTTGCTCCAGAAATATTTCACATCGACACCGCCCCCAAACGTGTCATCTCGGGCAAATAATTGGTTCTTACTGACCTGGCCGATGTTGACGCGCTCGTTCGGGTTGAAGACCGCCGGCTCGCCGTAGAAGCCCGTTGCGTAATCGACCACGAACGGATCGTGATCGGGAAAGAAAGGATCGCCTCCCCCACGCGCGATGGAAAGATTGGCATCGGTCGGTTGATGGAACCGGCCGGTATCGGCTGCGAAGGCGTAGGCGCCCCAAATATCGAGGTCCCATTCGTGAGCGCGATAGAAATCGCACACAGGCGGTGCCGGCTGCATCACTTCTTTTTCTTTGCCGGAATATTTCTCCGGGCCATCGGCGTAAAGAGCCGCCGCTACTGCGAAGAGTGCGAACAATGCGCAAAAGGTTAAGGTCAGTTTTTTCATAACTTGGATATGCGTTTAGGGTTTCTTCAGAAGTTCGTCAATAAAAAAAATAATTGTTTTTTAGAGGCTGTTTCAGGGCCAAACCGAGGCTCAATTCTGTGTTCCGTGCCTTTTAACACGAAACCGACACCCACCGTCAAGCATCGAATTTCGCCCCATTTTGCCCAGGCCGGCGTTCTAACAAAACGGCGGCACCCGGTCAACCTCCGAAATGACGCCATCGCAAAATGCGGCTCCCCCAAGATGTCGATCTTAAGAAGGCGAAGAGGCGCGATTATTCTCACCACCAAAAATGCCGCGCCGCCGGTCCGCACGCACGCTGCCCAAGTCCCTTTTCGAACGCTGCTCTTACGATTTTAGTTCGGCGCCTGTGTTCGCATCGGTGATGATGAACTTTTCGTGGTGATAGGCTGGATCGCCGCGAAACATCAGTCTACCGGCGTAACGCCGTTCGAGCTCGATCAATAATTCTTCGTCCTCTTCCTTCAAGCGCTTCAGTACGTCCGGGTTCAGGATGACACGAAAATCGTGCACGCTGTCCTGATGCTTGCGCATCACGGTGTTGAGAGTGCGGTGAAGTTCCACGCTGGTGGTCATCGAAGTCTTGACCACACCGCGACCGCCACAGTACGGACAATTCTCGTAAATTGTGTCGCTCAAACTTTCCTGCGCGCGTTGTCGCGTCATTTCCATCAAGCCAAGTTGCGAAATCGGGAGGATGTGCGTTTTGGCTTTATCGCGTTTTAGCCGTTCCTTCATCAAATTGAATACGGCCTGCTGATCTTTGCGGCTCTTCATGTCAATGAAATCGGCAATGATGAGACCTCCGATGTTGCGCAAGCGCAACTGCCTCGCGATTTCGTCCGCCGCCTCCAAATTGGTTTGGAGAATTGTTTTCTCGACGTCGCGCCCGCCCTTGTTTCGGCCGGTGTTCACGTCCACCGCCACCAGCGCTTCGGTTTCGTCGATTACGATGTAGCCGCCACACCGCAACCAAACCTGGCGATGAAACGCGTCGTCGATCTGTTTTTGGATTCCGAGGGATTCGAAAATTGGCGTGGCGCCGTCGTAAAATTTCAAACGATTCCGCGCCCGCCGCGATATTTTTTCCACCAGCTGATTCATCCGTTCCAGTGCCTCGCGATCGTCGCAAAGGACTTCGTCAATTTCCTCGGTCAGAAAATCACGCACCGTTCGCTCGACCAGGTCCGGTTCTTCAAAAACGCGACAGGGCGCAGGCTTGTCGCGAATCATCTGCTCAACTTGGGCCCATTGATCGAGCAGAAAACGCAAATCGCGCACGAAGTATCGCGCGCGCTGACCTTCCCCCACCGTGCGAATGATGACGCCAATTCCTTCGGGAATATCGAGATCGCGCAAAATTTTCCGGAGGCGGTTGCGTTCCTTCGGGTCCTCGATCTTGCGCGAAATTCCGCTGCGATCGCTGAACGGCATTAAAACGAGATAACGTCCGGCAAAACTCAGATTCGTGGTCACACGCGGTCCCTTTGTTCCGATCGGTCCTTTCGTGACCTGGACGATGACCTCCGAGCCCACCGGGTAAATGCTCGGGATATCTTTCGCCGTTATTCGCTTGCGCTGTTTTTTTGATGGGCGGTCGACTTCTTCAATCCCGCTGTCGAGCGCGGCCGGAATCGCGTCCCAAAAGTGAAGAAACGCATTCTTGTCGAGGCCGATGTCGACGAACATCGCCTTCAAACCCATCTCGATGTTTTTGACGCGGCCCTTGTAAACGCTGCCGACGATCTGGCGCGAGCCGCTACGCTCGACGCTGTATTCTTCCAGGCGGCCATTCTCGAGCAACGCCACGCGGCGCTCGAGTTTCTCCACACTGACTACTAACTTGTTGCCGGTCTTGCGTGACGTAAGACCTAAAATTTTTTTCACTCTGTCTAACATAAATTTCGAAACGTTGCGCGATCGCGAGCGGAAACACGGCCAAAGAGTTGTTCATTGCTCGTTAGATCGACATTGATTGTTAAAAACGACGGCGAACCGGAGTTGGCGCGGGCTGCGCTGCCGGCCGTTTGACTCCAAAAAGGCGTTCAAAAAAGTTTGGCTGGCGCGGGGGCGGGGCCGGAACGGCGCGCGCGACACGAGCGCCTTTCACTTTTCCCTGCGCATCGGGCTCCTGCTCGACATCCGGCGAAGCATTGTCGCTCGCCATTTGCACATCGGCGCTTTGGCCGTTGTCGGCGCCTTCTTCGTCCTCGCTCCCGAGATTACCTCCAGCGTAGCTCACTGCTTTAATCAATTGGAGCGGATTCGCATGATGTGCGGGTGCGAGCCACGCGACCTGCATATCGAACTTTCCTTCATCCTGCGCGAGAACGCGTTCGAGAACGCGCGTAGCGATCGGGCCCGCCACTTCGCCGCCGTGCCCAGACGCCCCCTGCACCATCACTGCGACGACATACTTCGGATGCTCAAATGGCGCGAAACACACAAACCACGCCACGTTTTCCTCGTGACCACGCTCGGTGGCCTGCGCAGTACCAGTTTTGCCGGCCACCACAACATCTTTTAAACGCGCTCTGCCACCCGTTCCGCCGTCTTCGTTCACGACTTTCCACAAACCTTTTCGCACCAGCTCAATTTGGTCCGGCGTAACTTCGCGCCGCAAATCCGAGCGCATCCGCGGCGTCTGCGGGACCGCTGGTTTACCATGTTCGTCCAGGACCGGCGAACCGTCCTGATTCAAAACCTTGTCAACCAGCCGCGGATAAAAACACGTGCCGCC
Organism: Verrucomicrobiota bacterium; assembly: GCA_003219215.1. Classification (GTDB taxonomy): domain Bacteria; phylum Verrucomicrobiota; class Verrucomicrobiia; order Chthoniobacterales; family UBA10450; genus AV40. The sequence goes on from QHPY01000096.1 coordinate 4,217, forward strand.
ATTCGCGACAGTCGCATAAGCCATCGCCAATTGCAGCGGCGAGACCAGCGTATAGCCCTGGCCGATCGAAACGTTTGCGGTCTGCGCCTGCGACCATCTCTCCTGCGGATGATGAATTTGCATCCATTCCGGCCCCGGCATATTGCCGGCTTGTTCGCCGCTCAATTGCAGACCCGATTCCTCACCAATCCCAAGCATTTTCCCAATAATGTCGATCGACTGAATGCCGGCGGCGTTCCCGTACTGATAAAAGAACGAATCGCAGGATACTTTGATCGCGTCAGCTAAGCCGAGCGTGCCATGCGTGTAATGTTTTGACGCGACCCAGCATTGGAAAAAGTGCTCGCCATAACTGACGCCGCCGCCGCAATTGAATTTCGCGTTGGTGAGATTTTTTCGCAAACCGGCGAGCGACGTGATCAGTTTAAATGTCGATCCCGGCGGCAGCGCACTGATTGCTCGATTGACCAACGGATCCGCTTCGTCCTTGCGCAGCGCCTGCCAGTCCTTTGCTTTGATGCTCGGAATAAATGCGTTCGGATCGAACGACGGCACCGACGCCATTGCCAGAATATTTCCATTATTAGGATCGATAACGACCGCCCCAGCGCGGCTAACCGCGCGCAACGCTTCATCCGCGATCGCTTGGATCCGCGCATCGATCGTTAGAAAAACATTCGCGCCTTGGTGGGGCGGATCTTCTTTCAGCACGCCGTCGATCGCGCCCTTCGCGTTTCGACGCAGATAACGCACGCCCGGTTTGCCGCGCAGATAATCGTCCATCGCTTTCTCGATGTTTGATTTCCCGTCCACATCGCCTTGATAGAAAGTGAACTTGCGCGCTTCCTCCTTGTTGGTGTCGTCTGGAGCGCCGACGTAACCAAGTATGTGAGAGGCCAACGCCCCGTAAACATACGAGCGCACCGGTTTAATCGCGATGTCCACGCCAGGAAGTCCAACATCGTGTTCGGAAAATTTCGCCATCGTCGGAAAATCGATATCCTTGATGTAGGAATACGGAACTTCAGTGTCGTTGCGGTAATGGCGCTCGAGGTTTTTCGAATTGTAGTCGCGGGCAAGATCGAGATCTTCCAGCCGCGGCACGATTCCGTTGTTCACAATCTTAATAATGTCCGGCTCCTTCACATCCTTCGGCATGCCGCTGATGATGGCGCGATGCTCAGCCAGGGGCGGCGGACCGAAGCGTTCGCGATATCCTTTCACCATTTCCGGAAGGTAAAAATCGACTTCGTAGCTCGCACGGTTTTGGACCAGCGTCAGACCGTTGTGGTCCTTGATCTCGCCCCGCACCGACGGGATTCGCACCGTCGCCTGCGAGCTGCCACGGATCTGCGCCGTCCACTCCGCTCCGTGCGCCACCTGAATCCACCACAGCCGCAACCCGAGCGCGGCCATTCCCAGTATCATCAGTAACCCGACGAATTGAATTCTCAGCCGTGGACTAAGACGACGTCGGTTCAATCAAACCTCCTCTCTGGCAAATATGGATAACGCGTCACCCGCGCTACCCAGTTCAACATCCAAAAGATAACCGGCGCCATCAACATTGCCATCAAACCCGGGCCGCCGATCTGCCACCAGACTTCGCGGTTAAAGAAAAACGAACCGCGCCGGAACGTGATCATAAGATATTGGGCCAAAATAATTGCCGAGGTGCAGAGGCCGGTCAGCACGCAGTGAACTTCCCAACGGCCACGGATGAACAAAGGCCTTAAGCCATGCATAATTCCCGCCAGCACACCGTAGAGAAGTATCGACCAGCCGAGCGAGATTTCAACTTTGGTGCCGATCACCTGTACTGTCAGCGCGTCGAGCAACACTCCTGCAAAAAACGCCATCGCCAGCATCAACGGAAACGGCAGCGCCATCGCACCGTAAAATACCAACACTGGCGCAATGTAAATGTGCGCATGATACATCCAATCGAGCGGCGGAATGAAGAACTCCGCGATTTGGGCCACGACCACTAGGACAAGTAATATGAAAAAGAAAATCATTTTCGCCCCGTCACCACGAATACGTCCTCCAAGCGTGACAAATCCACTGCCGGTGCAACTTTTGCCTGACCATCCAGTTCGCGAGTCTTAAAACTTTTCACCATCCCGATGAACAATCCCGACGGAAAAACTCCGCCGACTCCAGACGTGTAGGCTTTTTGTCCCGGCTGAAGGTTCGCTTGTTTGGTTAGATAATTCAGATCGAGCAGAGGCGCCAATCCGCCAGACACGCGCTCGCCCGAAACAATTCCCTGCTCGCGCGTGCCTTCAACCGACGATGCCACTTTGCAATTTTCGTCCGTCACCAAAAGTACGACTGAAATCGTGTTGCTCACCGTTGTGGTCTTGCCAACCAAACCTTCATCCGTCACCACTGGCATGTCGGTCTCAATGTGGTCTTCCTTGCCACGATTGATCGTCACCGTGTGCCACCAGGTCGATGCATCGCGCGTCACGATCTCCGCCGGAATCAATTTGAAGACCGATCGCTCGCGATAATTGAGCGCGTGCCGCAAACGGTTCACTTCATGCTCGACGTCGCGGAGCGCGGAGTTGGTCGCGCGCAGTTGGCGATTGTCGACCCGCAACGAAGCATTCTCTTTCCCCAATTCCTCCAACGATTTCAATCCAGTCCTGACTGACGTAATTTGCTTTTGCAAACCGGAGCCGGTGGTGAAGAACGGTGCCAGCATTTGATAGATGCTCGCCTGCAATTTACGCGTGGTCTCGGCGCCGAAACTCAGGAAGTAACCGAGAATGGCGCCGAAGATCAACAGCGCGATGATGCTCGTACGACTCATCGCGACTTATCGATTGTCGATTTTGCGTAGCGCGAGTTCACTCGCGCGAATCGAAAATGGTCAGCGCCACTGGCGATCTGCCGCAGCCACTTGACGCAAAAATTTAAGTTCATTCAGACATTTGCCCGTTCCTTCGGCCACGGCGCTGAGCGGATCTTCCGCAACATGGACAGGCAAACCAGTCTCCTCGCTCAAAAGTTTATCGAAACCGCGCAAGAGCGCGCCGCCACCTGCCAAAACAAGACCGCGATCCACCAGGTCAGCCGAAAGCTCGGGCGGACAACGCTCCAAAGTAATCCGGACCGAATCGACAATGGTCGAGATCGGTTCCAGCAACGCTTCGCGCACTTCCTGCGACGTGATCATCAACGTCTTCGGCAATCCGGCCACTAGGTCGCGCCCTTTTACTTCCACGCTCGTTTCCTTTTCGCTCGGATACGCCGAGCCGATTTTGATTTTAATTTCTTCGGCCGTGCGTTCGCCAACCATCAAATTGTAAGCGCGCTTCATGTACTGCACGATCGCTTCGTCCAGCTCGTCGCCGGCTACGCGCACGCTGCGGCTGAAAACAATTCCGGAAAGCGAGATCAGTGCGACCTCGGTCGTGCCGCCGCCGATGTCGATGATCATATTGCCGGCTGGATCTTGCACCGGCAGACCGACCCCGATCGCCGCTGCCATCGGTTCTTCGATCAAATAGACTTCGCGCGCGCCAGCGTGTGTCGCCGATTCGCGCACTGCACGCTTTTCCACTTCCGTGATTCCGGACGGAACCGCAATTACGACGCGCGGTCTCGCACGCACCCGACGGTTGTGCACTTTCGAAATAAAATGGCGCAACATCGCCTCGGTCACTTCGAAGTCCGCGATTACTCCATCTTTCAACGGTCGCACGGCCACGATGTTCGACGGCGTCCGGCCGAGCATCCGCTTCGCTTCATCGCCGACTGCGAGCACTTTGTTGGTGCCGGATTGGACGGCGACAACCGACGGTTCGCGCAAAACGATGCCCTGATCTTTGACGTAAACCAGGGTGTTGGCCGTCCCGAGGTCGATCCCGATATCGCTGGATAAGAAGCCAAAAAGTCCGTTGAACATGAATTTATCTTTCCGCCCGTTTGGAAACGCCATTGTCGACCTTCGTAGCAATCTGTGCGCCGCGCAGGCGGATTCTTACCGGCTGAAACGCGGTAACATGAAACGGCACGCCCCGCCGTCAAGCTCTTAATATATAGGGGCGGCTGCGCCGAAGCGCGAAATCCCAATGCCCCAGGCTCCAAACCTCAATTGAGCATTGAACGTTGAGCGTTGAGCGTTGAACGTTTGCTGCAATGCCAAAAGTAATCGTCGCCCCATCCATCCTCGCGGCCGACTTCTCAAACCTGGCTGGTGAAGTTCGCAAAGCTGAAGACGCGGGCGCCGATTGGATCCATTGCGACATCATGGACGGCCATTTCGTCGACAACATTTCGTTCGGACCGACGATCGTCAGTTTTGTCCGCAAGCAGGCGAAACGTCCGCTCGATGTGCATCTGATGATCGAGCATGCCGATCATTACGTTCCTCGCTTTGTCGATGCCGGCGCGAACTCAATTACCGTTCACGTCGAACCCGAAGCGAAACACGATGTCGGCAAAACTTTGCGGCAAATTCGCGATGCCGGTTGTCGCGTCGGCCTGACTTTGAATCCGGCGACATCTTTCGGATTGCTCGAACCATTTCTGGACAAGATCGACATGTTGCTTGTGATGACGGTCCATCCCGGTTTTGGCGGCCAATCATTCCGCGCCGAGCAAATGGAGAAAGTGAAACGCGCCGCGGAATGGAACAAAACGCGCGATCGTAAGATCGACATCGAAGTGGACGGCGGCATCAACGCCGAAACCGCGCGGGTTTCAATTCAAAACGGCGCGAATGTTCTCGTTGCCGGCAC
>QHPY01000097.1 GCA_003219215.1 Verrucomicrobiota bacterium
AAAAGGGGTATTTCGCAACGCGTCTTCGATGAGATTGTCTAAGATCGACAATATGAAACTTGCTCATTTCTTGGTCGGGGCGTGGCTGCTCCTGAACGTGGATCCGTTGCCGGCTCAGGATTCGCCGTCAACGACAAAGACTGCCGTTTTCGCTGGCGGCTGCTTCTGGTGCATTCAGCCAGCATTCGACAAAGCGCCGGGCGTAATCAAAACCACCCTGGGTTACTGCGGCGGGACGGAGCCGAATCCGACCTACGAACTGGTCGGTTCAGAAAAAACAAACTACCGGGAATCGATCCAGATCATTTACGACCCGACAAAAATTTCCTACGAGCAGTTGCTCGACATTTACTGGAAGCAGATCGATCCAACACAATCCGACGGCCAATTCACCGATATCGGTCCAAGCTATCGGGCCGCAATTTTTTATGGCAGCGATGAGGAAAAGAAGATTGCGGAACTGTCGAAGGAAAAGCTGGGCCATTCCGGCAAATTTAAAAAACCGATCGTGACTGAGATTTTGCCGGCGATGAAGTTTTATCCCGCTGAGGATTATCACCAAAAATATTATCAGCAGAACCCGGAACACTTCGAAGCGTTCGAACATGGATCCGGACGCGTGTCGTTCCAGAAGAAAACCTGGGGCGACAAACCGTAAAATCTCGAAGTTTGCCGGCCTAGAATTTGTAGACCCTGGCGTGCTGCGATTCGACGAACTCGGCGCGATCGACGGAAAGAGGCTCGTTCATTACCTTGCCTAATTCCTGAGCCAATACGATGGCAATGGCTCGCGCATCGCGGGTGTAAACCGGAATCGGAAACGAACCGGCGTTACGATCATATCCGTAAATGGTGCCGTCGGTTTCCCAAACACAGTAGGCATGGCCGGCGGGATGATCGTTGTACCGAACGAGGAGAATTTTTGCCCAAAAATTCGTGTCGAGAGCATGCTGAGTCTTAACAACCGCGAGATAATTGCAGGCCGAGATAACGCAGCCGTTCAAAACGACCAGGTCGGTGTCCCCGGGAGAAAGAATAACTGCTTGCTGCGGGCGGCAGCTGAGGGTGACGCAGGCCAACAAGATGGCGGAGTGATAAAAGAGTTTACCGAGGAGGCGATAATTCATGGAAGCGAGATCGAGTGTACCTATGGGATTTATAACTGTTATAGCACCACGAGCTTCGCCATGTGAAGCTTTATTTTTCACCCGTGCAAGAAAATTGCACACAAACTGAGAAGAACAGATTTTTGGAGAATAGTCCGCCTTCGCCAAGGCTACGGCCCGACAGCCCGAAGGTTTTGGGGACTGGCAAGTCGTTGCTTGCCTCGTGTTCATGGCAACGTAGAAGAAGTCCGCCTTCGCTAAAGCTTCGGCGCGACGGCCTTCGCTCTCTACTTCGTTGCAAGCGAAGATTGGAGGCGAGGGGATTCGAACCCCTGTCCTCGTCGCTATCCACGCAAACATCTACATGTTTATCCGGTGAGATTTTTGAGAAGCCGACGTTGCACCGGCACACTGCCGACTTCCGAGCGTCCACGAATTTCCTTCACCGTCCGGTGCGGTCGCTCCGCCGTCCGATTAGCCTGCTGTCCACGTTTGGCGCCGTAGCAGGCGTCCAACTCCAAACGTCACGGTCAATTAAGCCGCGAGAGCGAGATCTTGGTGATCTGCGTTTATTTGTTTTGGCTCGGTTTTTTACGAGGCCAACGAACCATCCTCGACATGCCGCCTGCGCTTCCAACGATGAGTCGAAGCCAGTGCGCCCCCGTGTCACAAACATACGATGTCGAGCCTTCTTCGGCAAGCCGCTCTGAGGCGAAGCCCGCGGGGCTAAATCGTTGGTCATATAAAGTCCGACACACGAGAATATGTGAACGTTTTCGCTAGATCGGGTTCAATGGAGTAATGCGAACGCTGACGTATGTTGTATCAAACGCTTTGGTTGCATCGTCCTTGAACATGGCTGGATTGCGGTGGCGTAATCGCTTGACGACGTCGCGGTCTACACTTGTAGCCGTTTGCTTCGTGATCACCGCTGGCCTGGGATACGTGGATTATCTTACCGGCTACGAACAAACGTTTCTGCTGTTTTATCTTGTACCGATTGGGCTTGCGACATGGTTCGGTAATTTTTGGATAGGGTTCGCGTTTTCTATGTTCAGCATCGTCGCGTGGGTGGTTTCCGACGTGGTGGCGGGTGTGCCCACAGTCGGTTTATGGAATATCGGTATGGCGATCGGATCGTATGCTGTCTTCACCAGCCTGCTTTCAAAGCTGCGCACACTCTTAAACGAACTCGATCAACGCGTGCGCGATCGCACGGATGCCCTTAAACGTGAAATGGCAGAGCGAGAACGCCTCGATCAGGAAATCGCTGAAGTCGCCGACCGCGAGCGTCGACGGCTCGGCCAAAATTTACACGACAGTGTCGGCCAACATTTAACCGGAACAGCCCTTGCTGCGCAGGTCCTTCGCGAAAAACTCGCTGAACGGTCCGCGACTGAGGTCAAAGACGCGGACAAGGTCGTGCAGTACATCGAGGAAGGAATCGATCTTACCCGGAATCTCGCGCGCGGTTTCTTTTCTCCCGAACTCGAGGCCGATGGATTGAACGTCGCGCTGCACGGCCTGGCTGCAAATATTACCGAGCGATTTCGAGTTCCTTGCACGTTCGATGGCGATGACGCTATCCACGTTGGGGACGCATTAACGGCCACGCAACTTTATCACATCGCTCAAGAAGCAGCGATGAACGCCGTTAAGCATGCTGGCGCGAGTAGGATCGACATCGAGCTTGCGCGAAACGGCCAAAAACTAACACTGGCAGTGTCCGACGATGGCTGCGGATTTCCGCAAAAAATTCCCGAGCCGCCCGGGCTTGGGCTGCGTTTGATGGCGCATGGCGCCTCTTTAATCGGAGGTAAACTTGCGATCACGCGTAATCAGGATGGCGGCACGCTGGTGACATGCAATTTAAACGCGATCCAGTCCGCTGATTGAAACCCCAACTCTTATGAATCAAAAATCATCCAACGGAGTCGCGCGCAAGCGCCGAGTGTTCATCGTCGACGACCATCCTCTCGTTCGCGACGGACTCGCCAATTTCATTAACCAACAGAACGATCTCACCGTTTGCGGTGAAGCAGAGGATTCGGCCGGAGCGATTGCGGGAATCGAATCATGCCGGCCCGATGTCGCGTTGATCGACATTTCGCTTAAAAACGAATCAGGACTGGAACTGGTCAAGACATTACAGACCGGGGTTCCACAGGTTGCGCTGATCGTGCTTTCTATGCACGACGAAGAGCTCTATGCGGAGCGGGCATTGCACGCAGGCGCGCGTGGCTATGTGATGAAACGCGAGACCACAAAAAATGTTCTCATCGCGATCCGCCGTGTGATCGAGGGGGACATTTACGTCAGCGATCGAGTCGTCAACTTAATGGCGCGTCGCATGAGTTCGCGCAAAGCTTCTGCAGCGACTCCCGTCCAGCGCTTGAGCGACCGCGAGTTGGAAATTTTCCGATTGCTCGGTCAGGGCCGAACGTCATCGCAGATTGCGGAGGATTTGGGTCTAAGCTTGAAAACGGTGCAGGCGTATTGCGCGCGAGCGAAAGAAAAATTCGGCGTGACTTCACTCGCTGAATTGTTGCGCGCTGCCATTCGCTGGGAAGACGCGATGCACGTCAAGTGAGATGTCGGCCGCGCCCTAGCGTAGCGAAGGCGGGTCGATCTAGGAAAATGTTGATCTAACACGCGCCGGCCGAATACTTGCAGCCGCGGCAGAAAGATCTCGCCTGGCCACTCGCAGGTCACAGAAATTCCCCAATTGTTCCAGCATCGCGGGCGGATTTGCCTGGAGCTCTTCGAACTGGAGGCGCTGATAGTTCGGAGAATCAGCGAGTTGCTCTCCGGCCGCAAGGTAAGTTTGGACAAGTTGCGTGCAGTAATTAAGGTCCGCGAGATTGGGCGTGGGCGGATCGCCGGCCGCTTGAAATTTCAATTCACGCTCGCGAATGCTTGATGCCGCTGCCTCCGCGTCTCGGACCACGTGGACAATTCGCGCTTCGGGAAAAATTTCCAGCCAGGCAGGAGCGAACAACGTGGTGCGCGGTTCCTTCCAACCCCATCGCGCACTGAAATTGAGCCGCACTCGGAGCCAAAGTCCTTTGGGATTGCGGCGGTAACCAAAGATCCTAGAGAAACCGCGGCGAACGTTTGTCCGCAGATAGGAACTGCAATCCTGCTTCCCCTCTGCGGTTCCGATCCATTTCAGGAATAGCTGCGGATTATACCAAGCCGCTCCAACTCGCTGCAGATAATCCTCGTGCAATTTTTGCAACGATCGCGACTCACGATGACTATCGAGGTGCTGACCAATTTGTAATCCGAGTAATTCCAGCGCGCGGGCGGTCGCAGTCGTACCCGAACGATGCGCGCCGACGATGAGTACAGGCGGACGCTGTCGCCAAACCCGGCCTTGCCGGGCAGCTCCTTCGACTAGTTGAGTCGATTCATCGAAGGTAGAGCGGAAGGAGCCGGGCGACCCAGCTGATTGATGCAATCGGCTGCCCTCCGGTCGCGAAGCGGGTCGATCTTTCATCCGCGGCTGGTCACGCAGTGTAACCGAAGCGTGCGTCCAGATGTTTGAGCGCGTCCGCGGCAAATTCCTGGTCCTCCGGCGAAAGATAATCGCGATAGCCGCCTACTTTGCCGCGACGCACCTTGAACGATTCCGGATTACGAACGTCGCGTGAGCGTAAGATTTTCGAGTCAAACACCCCGGCCACCTCCAGCCGCTGCATGTTCGCGAAATCAGAAAACTCGAGCGCGTAATTAAATGCTTCCGGATCGGGCGAGGTTTCGCCGAGCGTGCTCAGAAGATTGCGGAAATTTTGCTCCGGCGCAGCGCGCAATGATTCGTAATGTAAAAGGGTAAAGTTTTTGCGGCGTCCGAATTCTGCGAACCAGTTGTTCATCGTCTTGATAATCGACATGATGCCGTAACGCCGGTCGCGCAGAAGATCGCCGATGCTTTTTTCTTTCAACTCCTGCGGCGTTTCACGAGTGCGATGGACTAGTTGCATGTAAAGCGAGACGAATGCGTCCCGCGGATCGCGCACGAGAAGAATCACGTGGGCCCGGGCCAGTTCTCGTGCCGGCACCAGATATTTGCCGCGAACACGCTCCCACAGCGTCGCTTTCATTCGCTGTTCGGCGAAATCGTGCGAAAAAATCATGCGCGGAATGTCCGGCTCATGATAACGGTCGGGGCGGAGGGTGAACGGTTTGCCCGTCCGTTTGCAAAAATAGGCGCAGAGAAAAGTCCGCACCCACGTGCGTCCGCTTTTCGGCGCCGAGATGACAACTGCGTCGCCACCGGAAAGCTCGCGCGCGCGGCTGCTGAAGTTCCATCGGCCAAAACTGCGACGCCCGCGAGAATCCGCCGATTCGCCCGGAATGCGAGCGACTTCGCGCAACAGCTTGGCGTAACCCTGGGCGAAGGTTTCCAACGAATAGCGTTTCTCGATCAGCTCGCGCCCGCGCAATCCGAAAGTTCTTCGTTGCTCCGCGTTTTGGATCAAAGTGCTGAGCGCCCCGACCCAATCATCCTGCGTTCGCGCGAGGAAACCATTTTCGCCGTGAGAAATGATTTCATTGTTCACGCCAACATCCGACGCGACGACCGCCGTCCCCACTCCCATGTATTGCAAAATTTTGTAACCGCATTTCCCCCGTGTCCAAACCGAGTCCCACAGCGGCATGATTCCGATGTCGAAGCTCGCGAGATTGGTCTGTTCGGTCTCCAACTGCCATGGATCGTTCTCGACGTGCACTCCGTCGAGTTGAAGCGGTTTGTCGGACACGACCTTCAGTTTTAGTCCAGGAAACATTTCGCTCAGCCGCTGCAATGCGGGCTGGATGTGCCGGAGATAGGGCAGGCCATCGCTTAGCCCAACCCAACCGATTGTTACTCCCGGACCGTCGAAGTTTTGCTTTAAATGATAACGCCGAAGGTCGATCGAAGTCGGCAGAATAATTGCTCGGCGACCGGCCGCTTCGGCGAAGCAGGCAAGGAAATCATTTCCCGCCACGACCGCGGCGCAGTGTCTGACGGTTCGCAGGAATTTCTTGAAGTCTTTACCGCGCAAAGGCCGCCGGTGCTTCTGGTCGCGAAACATCACCGCGTCGTCGAAGTCAAAAATGATGCGGCGATTGGCACGCTGCAGGAGACCGAGCTCGAGTTCGTTAAAGCCGATTGTTTTGAAAAGAACGACCACGTCATGCCGACGTGCTTCCTTGAGCACGCGCAACCGCTCCGTCACGCTCGAACGTCGCGTCGGGACGACCGTCGCCTCGACGTCGAGACCGGCATAGTAATCAAGACAGTCTCGCAGACGCAGCCGCGTGCTGGGAGCGTTACCGTGTTCAACGACACAAAGTATTTTCATTCAATTGGCTGCGAAGAATCTCTTTTCCTACAACTTCCTTGCCTGCCATTCCAGCGGTTAAGATCGCGCTCTTCGCGGCGGAGCGCTATTGCGCGGTGAGCCGCTAAGTTGTTAGTCTCGCTTTGCGGAAGCGCTTGGAAGCGCGCTCCTAATGAAATCGAACGAGAGACTGCGAAACAGCAAAGCGGTCCCAAGCGATAAACTCGAAATGCTGTATCGCGGCATTCTCGATACCGCGCTCGATTGCATCATCACAATTGGCAGTGGTGGACATGTGCTTGAATTCAATCCCGCGGCCGAGCGCGTCTTTGGTTTTAGCCGGGACGAAGCGATCGGCAAAGAACTGGCCGATTTGATCATTCCACCGCGCATGCGCGAACAGCACCGGCGCGGATTAGCTCATTATCTGAAAACAGGTGAGGGCCCGGTAATCGGAAAGCGGATCGAGATCGCGGGTGTGCGCAAGGACGGCTCCGAAATTTTGGTCGAACTCACGATTACTGCCCTCAAAATCGATCACGAACCGCTGTTTACCGCCTACTTGCGCGATATCACGGAGCGTGTCCGTAACGACCGAAGACGCCTCGCGCAATATACTGTTGCCAGTCTGCTCGCCGGATCATGGACCCTTGAAGAAGCCAGCTCGGCGATTCTGCAAACGATCGCTTCGATCGGCGATTGGGCGCTGAGCGGCCTTTGGATTTATGATGAAACGATCGGGCGGTTGCGCTGCCGGGCTTTCTGGCAAGCCGGCTCGGAAAATCTGAAGAAGTTCGGACAATTTTCCCAAACAGTTCAATTCAGAATGGGGGAAGGCTTGCCCGGCCGGGTTTGGGAATCGAATGAGCCTGCCTGGATTCACGATGTAACGGTGGACAAGAATTTTCCGCGCTCGGCTGCGGCAAAAGAAACGGGATTACGGGGCGGTTTCGCCTTTCCGCTTTTCGCGGGGCGTGCCGTCAATGGCGTGATCGAGTTATTTAGTCACGATTTTGCCGAGCCGGACAACGATCTCCTCCAGTTAGTGGCCGCGCTCGGCAGCCAGATCGGGCTTTTCATCGAGAGACGCCGGATGGAAAAGGAATTGGAGCGGGCGAAAGAAAACGCCGAAGCCGCCAGCACCGCCAAAGATCGTTTTCTCGCTATTCTTAGTCACGAACTACGCACGCCGCTCAACCCGGTTTTGCTCTGGGCGGACGGAGTTTTGAATCAACCCGGCGTCGATCCGGAAATCGAGCAAGGGTTGCGCATGGTTTGTCGCAATATCGAACTGGAAGCGCGGTTGATTGACGATCTGCTTGATCTGACCCGCATTGCCCGCGGCAAATTACAATTGCGGCTTCAACCGGCCGACGCCCACGAGTTAGTCCGCCACGCTATTGAAATTGTGCGCGCCGATCTCGACTCTCGCCATATTCAGCTTTCGGTCGCACTGGAAGCGACGCCTCATCAGGTCAATGTCGATCCACCGCGCCTGGAGCAGGTTTTTTGGAACATTCTGCGTAACGCCTGCAAATTC
>QHPY01000098.1 GCA_003219215.1 Verrucomicrobiota bacterium
AAACTTTAGCCATAAAATAAATCCTTTCCGGTCGAAGACTTTTCGACCGAGCCGGTCTTTAGCAAACCATAAGCCAATGCCATGGATGTCGATCTAATGTCCTATCAGAGAGCGCCTAAGGCCGATTTCGTGACAATTCTGCGTCGCCCAAAGCGGGACAGGTCGGCGCAATTCGAACTTAGGCGCCTCCAACAACAGCGTCACTGCGGCACTAATCTCGAGTCCGCTGGTATAACGCCTGCTCGTTCATTTGTTGTGGAAACGGCGAGACATTCTGTGCGCAAGGTCGCAGCCGACCGTGACATCTTTTTTCATTGTCAGCATTGCAAAGCAGCGCTGGTCGCGAATCGATCCGCGGCGGGGATGACGTTGACCTGCCAGAAATGCGGCCAGCTCACACCCGTTCCGAAAGTAGAAGAACCGAGCGCGAGCGCGTTAGCGTATGCTGAAGAAATTCGGGGAAAGCTGACCGAGAACGAATCACAACGCGCTGAAATCACCGGCAACATCAATCAGCTCACCATTCAACTGCATCGCTGGCAATTGCGCTTGCAAACGCTGAACGAGCGCAAACAACAGCTCGAAAAAGAGCTGAGCGGAAAATAATTTGTAGGAGACGCTGTCAGCGTCTCGCGCCGTAATGGGAAGCCAACGGCTTCCCCTACAAAATATCTTTGGAGAAATCTCGCGCCGCGATAACTTTTCGCGTGCGGCAATATCACGACCTTCTTCGGCTGGTGCTCGAAGAAGGTCAGCCGCGCGCTGATCGCACCGGCACCGGCACCTTGTCGATCTTCGGCGCGCAAGCGCGTTTCGATCTGCGGCCAAATGGTCCGGGATTTCCGCTGCTGACGACAAAGAAGCTGCACATCAAATCGATCATTTACGAGCTGCTCTGGTTTTTGCGCGGCGACACGAACGTTAAATATCTGAACGAGCACGGCGTCACGATCTGGGACGAATGGGCCGATGAAAAAGGCAATCTCGGACGCGTTTACGGCGCGCAGTGGCGCGATTGGCGCGGCGAAAATGGCGTCCGGGTCGATCAGATCGAAAACGTCATCGCGCAGATCAAAAAGAATCCGTCGAGCCGGCGTTTAATTGTGAGCGCGTGGAATCCGGCCGAGATCGATAAGATGGCGTTGCCACCTTGTCACGTGCTCTTCCAATTTTACGTCTCCGCCGCGGCGGATTCGTCCGATGGCGAACAGAGAGGCGAGCTGAGCTGCCAACTCTACCAACGCAGCTGCGATTTGTTTCTCGGTGTGCCGTTCAACATCGCGTCCTACGCGCTTCTCACGATGATGGTCGCGCAAGCCGTCGATCTAACGCCGGGCGATTTCGTCCACACGTTCGGCGATCTTCATCTTTACAACAACCATCTCGAGCAAGCGCGCGAACAACTGACGCGTGATTGTCGATCGCGGCGCGGGTTCAAGTAGATGTGAGAGGTCTCAGGGGAATTGCCTGCCGCGCTGTAGCCTTAAGCGTAGGCGGGTCGGTCTTGTTCGTTTCAGTGGCGTCGGTTTGCGCGCAAGACGAAAATCCATTTCGAGTTGAGATCGATTTGCAACAGCAAACGGCGTTTCTCATTCACGGGCGGCGGGTGGTGATGGAATCGCCGATCTCAAGCGGCCGCTACGGCCATCTGACTGAGACCGGCTCGTTCAAAGTGATTGAGAAAGAACGGAGTCATCATTCGAGTATCTACGGCAAAATCGTCGACAGTTACGGCCGCACAGTTGTCGCCGACGCTGACGTCGATATGCACGTGCCGCGCGGTTGCAGATTTGTTCCCGCGCCGATGCCTTATTTTATGCGGTTCCACGGTTCCGACGGAATGCACGCCGGCTATTTGCCGGGCTATCCGGCATCGCACGGTTGTGTGCGAATGCCCGAACAATTAGCGATCGCATTTTTCAATGCGGTCGATGTCGGTACTCCGGTGCGCGTGTTTGGCCGCACAGCGCGGACGAATCAATATTATCGTTACGGACCGCAGCCGCAACGTGGCAGCTGGCCTTGGTCCAGGCAGCCGATCGGCCCGCAATACGAACCGCGCCCTCAGATTTACGAGTCGCGTCCGGTTTATCCGTGAGTCCGAGCCCGGACTGGCACCGATCTTACGGCCGTTGCTCGGCTGATTTCTTGACGTTGGTGCTGGCGGTCTTCGGTCCGCGCGAAAGATCGACCAGATCCGCCAAAATGTTCAGGGTCTCGTCGCGCTCAGGATCAAGAACAGGCTCCTTCGTGTCGTCAGCGGTGCCGATTGTATCGGTGTCATCATCCGGCGCCGCTTCGGGCGAAACTTTCGTCGCGCCCGCTTTGGCTTTGGCTTCGGCCAGTTTTCCCGGATACATGATCAACTGCAGATTGGGTTTATCGATAGTGTCGAGAGTGAGCCGGTAGATGCTCGGTTCCTCTTCGTGACGAGCGAGACGCTCTTTTGTGCGCAGCTCTTTCCGGAGCTTGTCGTCCTGGATCTCTTTGCGGCGCGCGTCTTCGTTCAGGGTGATGCGGTTCTCATCCAGCTTGTGGCGAAGCCGCTCCATGTCTTCCATCACATAATGAAATTCAGAATCGTGCTGCGCTCGTTCGGCTGAACGCCGTTTCAGTTCCTCGACAAACAAAGGATGACCATCGGACCATTTGGTGAAGCGCGCCTTTGGGACTTCATCGTAAGGGAGCGCGTTCTTGAGCGCGCCTTCTCCGAACTCGGGCAGATCAGTCAGCGTCGGCAAAACGATATCCGAAGCCACACCGTGTAGTTGGGTGGAACCGCCGGCCACGCGGTAAAATTTCTGAATTGTTAACTTGAGCTCGCCATCGTCATCGGAACGGCTGCCGAGCAATGACGTGAATCGACCGATCGGCAGAATTGTCTGCACCGTACCTTTGCCAAAAGTATTTTTGTCACCGACGATGACCGCGCGCCCGTAATCCTGCAGTGCGGCAGCGAAGATTTCGCTGGCCGACGCGCTTTGCCGGCTGGTCAAGACAATCAGCGGCCCGGAATAAGCGATGCCAGGATCCGGATCACTCGAGATGACAATGTTTCCATTAGAGCCTTTCGTTTGCACGATTGGTCCCGATTTCAAAAATAAACCGGTCAGCGAAATAGATTCTTCGAGCGAACCGCCGCCATTCCGACGAAGATCCACAACCAGCCCACCGATGTTTTCTTTCTTTAACCGCTTAAGCAGAGCGAGCACATCGCGGGTCGTGCTTTTGGAATGCCGATCCATGTCGGCATAAAACGAAGGAAGCGTGAGCCAGCCGAGCTTCACCGAGTTCCCGTTCTCGTCCTTCTTAATAATAATGTCGGCGCGCGCTTCCTGGTCTTTCAATTTAATTTCATCGCGCACGAGGTCGACGTTTTTGCGCTGCGACGGATCAGGGGCGTTGGCGGGAATCGCGAGCAGACGAACCTTGGTGCCCTTCTTGCCGCGGATCATTTCGACGACCTTGTCCAGGCGCATGTCGCGAACATCGACAAATTCACCCTGACCCTGGCCGACCGCGGTGATTCGATCACCGACCTTTAATCGACCGTCGACTTGCGCCGGGCCACCGGGAACCAGACTTTCAATTTTGGCGTAGCCATCTTCTGTGCGCAGCATTGCGCCGATGCCGACCAGCGAGAGTCCCATCTGGATGTTGAAATTCTTAAAGTCCGCCTTGCTTAAGTATTCCGAGTGCGGGTCATAAGATTGGGCGAGCGCATCGAGATAAAGCTTCACCTGTTCTTCTCGATCTTCTTCGTGGACGTTCCGCGCGATGCGATCGTAGCGACGGCCAACCAATTGCGGACCGGGTTCGATCGGATGTTCACTCAGTTTCTCCTGAAGTAATTCATTCGCGATGCGGCCGCGCCAGAGCTCATCGGCCTCGGCTTCATCCTTGGGCCACGGCGCTTTTTCACGACGTAGCTCTACAGTCGCATCGGTCTTGAAATCCATCGGCTGCTTCAGCAGCTCTTTGATTTTGGCGACCCGCTCATCAACCCGCTTTTGGTAGAGGTCGTAGATTTCGTATGCCGGCTTGAGATTTCCGAGCAAGACATCGTCAGCCAACGCGGTTCCGTATTTGCCTGTCAGAGCGTCGACATCTTTCTGAGTGAAAAAGAGGTGACTGAAATCGAGCAACTCCAAATAATTGCGCAGAAACTTTTGCGACATCTCGGCGTTGAGCTGTTGATGGGTATAATGGCCCTCTTCGAGAAGACGACCGACTGAGACACAGATTTGTTCGGCGTCCGATTTTGCTTGCAGCGCCGGTGGCGTGCTGCTGATCAAAGCGACCGCTGTGATCGCTGTGAGCAGGTGAAAACGTAGTTTCATCGGAAAAAGCGCGGTATTCAGATTCGCAGACTTTGTGCCTAAAAGCAAACCAATGGCCCCGGGTCTCGACATGTAAGGAGTTCAGACAACTATACGCTAAGAACATTCAAAATCTTTCACGCCTCGCTACCTGAGATCGCCATCGGTTGAATCCCGAGCGTCCCTGGCCGAGCTCGCGGGCCCCGTTTAGACTTAAACCAAATGACCTACGAAACCTTTTGCGGCGGCGTTTTCGAGACCAACTGCTATCTCGTCTCCGCGCCCGAAGGTTGGATTCTCTTTGATGCGCCTCAGGGCGCCTGCGATTGGGTCGGTTCGCGCGATATCGATCTAAAAATGTTGCTGCTTACTCACGGCCACATCGACCACGTTCAGGACGTCGCAAAAATCAAACATCGCTTCAAATGCCAAATTGGCTGTCATCCCGCGACCGCCCCGATGATTTCGGACCGGGAATTTTTTCGGAACTTCGGCCTTGAATTGGAAGTCGAACCGGCCAAGCCGGACTTCTTGATCGAAGAAACGCCTGCTCGAAATTTTCTCGGAGCGGAATTTCAGGTTCTCGAAGTGCCGGGGCATTGTCCCGGCAGTCTTTGTTTCTTTTCGCGCAAAGATAATTTGCTCATTGGCGGCGATGTCCTCTTTGCCGGCGGCGTCGGACGATGGGACTTGCCCGGCGGAGATGTCGATCTTTTGTTTAACGGAATTCGGCAGAAACTTTTCCCACTCGGCGACAACGTGAGCGTGCTGCCTGGTCACGGCCCGCCGACGAAAATCGGCACCGAACGCCAGACAAATCCGTTTGTAAGCTAGGCGCCGACGATAAGCCGTGGATGGGAATTAATCCCAACGATAGTAATCGCCGTAGCGGACATGTAATCGCATTTCGATCTGATGCAGTTCGTAGCGCAAGCTGTCGATTTCGCGGCGCAAACGCCACGTGTCGTAACCGTGCCGATAACGCCAGTTGACCCGGTTCACCTGAACTGAGATTCGGTCGACTTCGCGGCGAAGGTGCCAGTCGCCGCGGTAGCGGCTCAATTGCCAGCGGACATGCGCAAGCATCCGATTGAGGCGATTGATGCGCCAATCCAATCCGCTCCGTCCCGGTGAAACGTAAGTAGCGCGATTGTCGTAGCGGTAATCGTACGCGAAAGCTGGAGCGCCTGCCAGGGTCAGCCCGAGTGCGATAACGAATATCAGTTTCTTCATAGTGAACTCCATTATTTGCAGAGTTCGACGTAACCGGCCGGCGCTCATTCGAGGCCCTGTGCGAAAAATTAGCCAAGCTTGGCCAGAAAATTGCCGAGGGGTTCGAGACCGGCGACGCCTCCTACGATTTCGCGGAGTGAGCGCACCGCTTTAGGAATGTGCTGGAGGAAATGTTTGTGATCTTTAACCAAGCCAAGAAATCCATACGCGCCCAATGCTTGCATTAAACGCTGCATGGCGCAGAGGCGCAGCGCCTCCATAAAATCGGCGCCGGGTTTTTCGCGACAATAATGTTCGAGCAATTCGTCGCGTTCTGCCTCACTTAGATCGACATATGGATCGTAAAGCAACGAAGCCATGTCGTAGTGCGCGAGACCGGGACGCATTCCCTGAAAATCGATTAAGTAAGCCTGGCCGTTGCGGAGGAGAATATTTTGCGACTGAAAATCGCGATGCACCAGGACCCGAGGCAACTGCGCCAACTTCTCAGCGATTTTTTGCAAGGCGGAAAGTCCCGCCAAGGTGTCGATCTCAGCTTTTTCAACTTCGAAATAACGGCCAAGACAATTTTCGAAGAAATAATTCTGCTCCCAGAGGTAGAGGGCGGTGTTGAATTCAGCCGGCAAATGCTGACGCATTTCGACACAAACCGATTCGGGCAGTCGGTGCAGCTTTCTGACTTCGTCTAACGCCGATTCGTAAAAGGCACGGCGCACCAGCCATGGCTCGTCCCGATAAGCGAACAGATCGCGCTCGCCGAGGTCCTCCAACCAGATCAAACCTTCGTCAGCATCGTGATAATAAATTCTCGGAGCATGAATGCTATGCGTCTCAAGAAATTGTGCGATCTCGACGTAGTGACAGTTCTCTTCCCGCTCGAGATTGTACTTCACCAGGATGAGCGACTGCTCAGACGAGCAACGAACGCGGTAAAATTTCCGGTCCGAACCGCCCTTCTCGATCGGCCAAATCTTTACTTCATCGACATTAAATCGCGGAAAGTGCCGTCGCGTCTGGCGGAGAAGGAGCTCGGTTCTCATTAAATTAGATGTCGATGTTGCGATGCGTGCCGGTGGCGGTTTTTCGGGCGCGGACAATACAACCAACCAGCTCACTTTTGGAAGCAATTTGTGCACCCGGCCATAAGATTGTGTCGTCAAGCACAGCGCCTGCGCCGACGCTGCAATCCTTCCCAATAACTGAGCAGCCACGAATCTGCGCGCTGGGGTCGACCACCGCGCTCGGATGCACGGGCGCCCACCATTCCGGCGCTTTCACATGCGCCGGTCGCCAACCTTCGTTCGAAATGACGCGATGAACTTCAAAATATTCCGCGCGCGAGCCAAGATTGAACCACTTTCCCTCCTCCAGCACGACCCCTCCGATTTTTCCGCCTTGTGAGATCCAATCCCCCAGAACCGGAACGAAGGAGATTTTTTGCTTGGGCGGAATACGCGCGAAGACCGAGGAATCCCACACTGCAATGTTGGCAAAATCGTATTCGCCCGGGATGCCGTAGCGGTTGGAAATATCGACTACGCGATTTTCGCGAAAGGCGATTGCAGAGCCTAAACCCGTGTGACGCAAGGCCAGCGTGACGTCGTTATGACGATCGAAATGCTCATCGAGCAAGGGCTGCAAACGAATGTCGGTCAAAACGTCGCCGCTATAAGTAATGAACGGCTCGCGGCCCAAAAGAGTTTCAATGTTTTTAATGCCGCCGCCGGTGTCAAGAAGCACGGGTTCGTGAACAAACGAGAGTGATGTTCCGAAGTAGCTGCTTTCCGGAAACGCTTTTGCGAAAGCCTCCGGCAACCGATGGGTATTGATGAAGAATTCCTGGATCCCGAGGTCGACTAAGTGATCGAGTCCAAAAGTGATCAGCGGTTTCTGAAAAATCGGCACCAGCGGTTTCGGCAAATCGTCCGTGAGCGGGCGAAGCCGTGTTCCAAGCCCGGCGCCGAGGACGAATGCTTGTTTGATCGCGGCCATGGCGTTACAAATTCCGAATGGCCGAGGAAATCATTTGGCGTGGTAGCGTTTCGCAACGGAAAAACTTCGGATTCTTCGTTCTCCAAATGTTACTCGCTACTGTAATCGTAATCATTTTTGTCTTAACGTCGCGGAGTTCGTCGCCGGAGATCAGGAATTTTAGCGCGTACACGTTGATACTTCTTGCGGTGCCAATCTTTATCGCTGGCCAGCGTTATCTCCAAACGAAATGCAAAGTTTACGAGCTAACCAGTGAGCGATTAAAAACGACCGAGGGGGTCTTTAGCAAAGTGACGGACACACTCGAGTTGTATCGGGTGAAGGACATCGAGACCCGGCAGCCGTTTCTCTATCGCCTGTGCGGCATTGAAAACGTCCAACTCAACACTTCAGATTCCTCTTCGCCGTTCGTTCTCATCGAAGCGATCCGGCATCAGGTCGGCCTGGCGGACAAAATTCGAAATCAAGTCGAAACCATTCGTCAGCAAAAAGGTGTTCGCGAAATCGACGTCGAGTGAGCGCTGGCCTTCAGGCCGGCTCTGGCTTCAAATTATCCAAACCTTTCGTCAGATCATTTAGGGCACGAAGGCAGGCCGCCTTGTGTTTGTCGAGCCAACGTTCGGAAATTTGCTTCAGCGGAGCCGGATTGAGATAATGCAACTTTTCGCGCCCGCGCCAAAGGGGAACAACGAGATCGGCTTTGATTAGCAGACGCAGGTGTTTGGTAATACCTTGGCGGGTCAGGGGGAGATGGCGACAGAGTTGGTTGAGAGTCTGGCCGTTGTTTTGGTGGAGCTGATCGAGGAGTGCGCGCCGGTTTGGGTCGGCCAAGGCTTTAAAGACTTCGTTCACAGAGGAAGAATATGCAACCAAATGGTTGCATATTAGTGCCAGCAGCGCAAATCCCAAAGCAAAACGCCACTACCATGGTATTCGCCGCGAACCCAGCCCTCAAGAGCCGATCACTTCTTCAGGTAAAGCGTCCGTGTCCCAAAGTCGATGATCCCGTGATGGCTTCGCAGAATCTCTGCACCAAGCAGGCCCGCGACCGGCTGAGAACCTCGGAGAAGATCGCTATGAATCAGGCCTTCGAGGTCGATCACGCCGACGTCTTTGCCAACAATATCCACCGAGCCGACCGAGAGTCGCCTAATCCTGGCGATTTCCACGCCGCGCTGCTTCAAGTTGACGGCAGATGAGCTAAGCGGCGTTTCATGAAGAGGCACATGCAACCGGCGGACGAACCCGCGATGCAACAAGGTTGCGAACGCGCCCGTGTCCACCATCAAACGGGCGGGTTCTCCATTGATGGCTGCGTCAACGTACAGATTATAAGTTTCACTTACGCGAATCGGCACACTGCGGAGGCCGCGATATTGTGTGCCAGGCGTTTTGCCCGGAAATCCGGGATCCATTTTGAGGATCAATATCTGTTTCTGGCAGTCAAGAACGGCGCCAGTCGGCAAGAGAATATCAGCACCGAGAATCCCATCGATTTCCTGTTCCTGAAGTACGCGGGACGCGCCTCCGGAGCCGGAAAGATCGACAACGACCACGGGCTCATCGACGAGATTGAGTGCGCCAATGCGGAAGTTGCGCGCGATGGCAACGTTGTTAAACGCGCCATTAATTTGCAGCCGCGCTGGCAGAGTCGAACTCCCTGGAATGCCAGTCAGTCCAAAATGCGCCCGGCGGCTTAGTGCGATTGCACTTATCGGCGCGCCACTGTCCACCCCAAGCACGGCGGGTTTGCCGTTGATGAATGCGCGGACGAGCAGGTGGTTTTGTCGGGAACGTGTCAGTGGAAGCGCTTCAAAGCGCGGAGAAGAAGAATCCGAAGCTCGTTCGCCCTTTGGAGCCGCCAAGCAGATTTCCGACGCCGAGAAAAAAGCCGCGAGCAAGATCGACCATGTTGTGGGGGACAAGCACCTGGCCGGGATTTTCACGCGGCGGAGAATAGCATGGTTCTTACCCGGCGAAAGTGGTTTCGGTTTTCGCGGTGACCGGCCAATAAAAAATGCAACTGAAGGCAATGTTTGGCGTTGCTTGATTCTGATCAGATTGATTAACTCTCCGCCAGCCAAGCGACTCAGATGTCAGCGTTAGAAACAACTTTGCAACCAGCAGCCGAACAGAAATTTGTTAGAGGTCTCGGTTTGCTCGATTCGACCATGCTGGTTGCCGGATCGATGATCGGCTCGGGCATTTTCATTGTTTCCTCGATCATCGCGCGGCAAGTGGGCTCGCCCGGCTGGTTGCTTATCGTCTGGCTTGTCACCGGCTTGCTAACGCTCATGGCAGCGCTCTCTTATGGCGAATTGGCGGCCATGATGCCGAAGGCGGGCGGGCAATACGTTTATTTGCGTGAAGCGTTCTCGCCACTGTGGGGTTTTCTTTACGGCTGGACGCTGTTTCTCGTTATTCAAACCGGCACGATCGCGGCGGTTGCGGTCGGTTTCGCGCGTTACACCGGGGTGCTGATCCCGTGGTTTTCCGAGTCGAATTACTTGATCGCGCCAATCCGCTTCGGTGGGTGGTTGAGCGGGTATGCCATGTCACTTTCGACTGCGCAGTTCCTCGGCCTGGCGATGATCGCGCTGCTGACGTTTATGAACACGCGCGGCCTGAAGCTCGGCAAACTGGTGCAGAACATTTTCACGACGGCGAAAACCGGAGCGCTCATCGCGCTCATTTTGCTCGGCATCATCGTTGGTTTGCGGTCGGGCGCAGGTGCGGAGAACTTCAAAGACTTCTGGAGTTTGCGCGGCGGTTTACAGGAGGTTGGCCAGGGACTTACCGCGGCGACGGTCTTCGGTCTTTTTGTTGGCATTTGCGTAGCCCAAACCAATTCGCTCTTCTCGGCCGACGCTTGGAACAATATCACGTTTACCGCTGGCGAAGTGAAAGATCCGCGGCGGAACATTCCGCTCTCGCTTGCGTTTGGCACGTTTCTCGTGATCGGACTTTATCTGCTTGCAAACGTCGCGTATCTCGCGGCGCTCCCGTTCGCCGCGATCCAGAATGCACCAAGCGATCGCGTTGCCTCGGAAACGGCCAACGTAATTTTTCCTGGCGCCGGCGCGACCATCATGGCGGTCGCGATCATGATTTCCACTTTCGGTTGCAACAACGGGCTCATTCTCGCCGGCGCACGCGCGTATTACGCGATGGCGCGCGACGGTCTCTTCTTTCGTCGGGTCGGCGAGTTGAACAAAAATCACGTGCCCGCCTGGGGTCTCATCATTCAAGGCATCTGGGCCGGCGTACTCGTGTTGCCGCGAACTGTGAAGACAGACGCCGTCGGCAATGTAACCGGTTACGGAAATCTTTACGGCAATCTGCTCGACTACGTCATTTCGGCCGCGCTCATCTTTTACATTCTGACGATCCTCGGTCTGTTTTTGCTGCGCTGGAAACGACCGGATGCCGAACGCCCATATAAGGCATTCGGTTACCCGATCGTCCCCGCGCTTTATATCGTTGGCGCGGCCGTGATCCTACTGGTGCTTTTCGTCTATCAAACGGCGACGACCTGGCCCGGACTCATCATCGTTCTGACCGGCGTGCCGATTTATTTCCTGTGGAAATTTTTCGGAACAAAATCGGAGACGTAACTTGAGCCGACGCTCACCGAATCAATTTCACATACCAACTGAGCACTTGATCTAACAGGAGACGACACATGGCAAAGCTATTCGCAAGAAAGCCGCTGGATCGGCTCATGAAGGAGGCCGAGGAAGTCGGCGAACACAGCCTGAAACGCTCGCTCGGGGCGATAAACCTGGTGGCGCTTGGCATCGGGGGCATTATTGGCGCGGGTTTGTTTATTCGCACTGCGGCGGCAATTGCTGACCGCGCAGGTCCATCGGTTGTCCTTTCATTCATTGTCGCGGGCATCGGCTGCGCATTTGCCGGTCTCTGTTATGCGGAATTCGCATCGATGATTCCGGTTGCAGGTAGCGCCTATACTTACTCCTACGCAACGATGGGTGAATTTGTCGCGTGGATCATTGGCTGGGATCTCATTCTCGAATACGCCGTCGCCGCGGCCACGGTTTCCACAGCATGGAGCGAGTACGCCAACCGCGTTCTCAGCTGGTTCGATATGCGAATGCCGTATCAATGGTCGCATTCGCCTTTCGAACATGATCCGGGAGGCGTTTACGGCCTCATGAACATCCCGGCAGTGTTCATTCTGCTCGTGCTTACCCTCCTGCTTATTCGGGGCACGAAAGAATCGGCTCTGGTGAACGGTATTATCGTTATTTTGAAAGTGAGCATCGTGCTGCTCTTTATTGGGATCGGCTGGCATTTCATTAATCCGGCAAACCACACGCCAATGATTCCGCCAACGACGACTTACACTACGCCCCAAGGCATCACGCACGCCTACGGCGGAATCCTCGGTATTCTGGGCGCTGCTGGCGTTGTCTTCTTCGCCTATATCGGTTTCGATGCTGTTTCGACCGCGGCGCAAGAAGCCAGAAATCCGAAGCGCGACATGCCGATTGGAATTCTTGGGTCGCTCGTGTTCTGCACAATTCTTTATGTGCTGTTCTCCTATGTGCTGAGCGGCGTAGCGACGGTGCAGGATTTTCGTGCGGCCGGCCGTGAGGCTTCGGTCGCGTTCGCCATTACCAAATACATGACCGGTTACGAATGGCTTTCCAAATCAGTCACCGTCGCGATATTGGCTGGCTTTTCATCGGTCATTCTCGTGATGCTGCTCGGCCAGTCGCGAGTCTTCTTTTCCATGAGTCGGGACGGTTTGGTGCCAAGGGTTTTTTCCGATGTGCATCCGCGTTACAGAACGCCGTATAAATCCAACATGCTGTTCTTTGTTTTCACCGGCGTGCTTGCGGCATTTGTTCCAGCCGACGTCACGGGCGAAATGACCAGCATCGGAACGCTCTTCGCATTCATTCTGGTGTGCGCCGGCGTCTGGATCATGCGAGTGCGTAGCCCTGAACTGGAGCGTGGATTCCGGGTTCCAGCGGTGCCCCTTGTCTGCACGCTCGGCATCATTGTTTGCGGCGCAATGATCTATGGCCTCGGTTGGACCAATTGGATGCGATTAATCGTCTGGTTACTGATTGGCTTGATCTTCTATTTTAGCTACGGGAAGAGCCACAGCCGTATCAACGTGCCACCGCCGGAAATGCCGGAGGGAATTAAGCTGAGCCGTTGACCGGCGACGGCTAACTCCAGCTGCTGCCGCCGAAACCGCGCGAGCTGCTGCTTGCGCCAAATCCAAGCAACGCTTCGGCGCGTCGGCGCAGAGCCGCGCCACTTTCGCGATCGAGAAAAGCGCGGCGTGCTGCACCCATCTCGTCGATCGACAAATTCATCGCTCGCAAAATTTCCCATTCTTCCGGAGTCAAGAGCGCGCGATCTTCATCGGTCACGGCCCGCTTTTGGAGACGGGAAATGATTTCGCTGAGGGCGTCGGTATTGGAGACGCGAAAGAGATCGATAAGGCGTTGAAAACTTAGATGGAAGGGAATCGTGGCAACATCGACATCTACGTTTTCGGCCGCACGCTCGGGCGGCATTTTAACGTCATCGGACGTTGCGACTGAATTCCAAACCGCTGCCGGATGATAATATCCGATTTCGACGCGGTAACTTTCTCGCGGTTCGGAAACGGTCAGGTAGGAATTACCCACCATCGGCTCGACAGCCGCCACCGTTTCTTCGCTGCCATCACTGCGATAAACGCGGAGGTGAACTTGTCGATCCACCGGCGCGGTGTTCTCAAAAATCGAGGACCAATCGATATTCCAATAGGCAAACAAGGTCCGCGGATCACGCGCGATGGCGAACAAAAGTGGCGCGCCATAAATCCGCGGCAATTCGACAACTTCGGGCAGATCGTTGGGAAGCTTTCGGTCGCTTCGAGCGAAACGTACCACCGGCCCATTTGAAATCCGATATCCGCTGCGCGTCTTGGATGTTTCGGTCTCCTTATCAGTTGGTTCCGGCATAACGCTTGCGCTACAATCTGCTGAAAATTACAGGGACGAAAAGCGGAATGTTGCGCGGCGCATCCGAAGATCGACAGTCGACCTGCGGATTTTACTGCGCAGTGAAGCCCTATATCATTTTCAATCCCCGTGCCGGATCTGTTACCAATCGGGAAAAAGTTCTTTCACAACTGACGCAACTAAGTCCGCTGGCATTGCGGATCACACGAAAGGCCGGTGACGCCGAAAAATGGGCCCGAAGCGCTGTCAGGACAAAATGTGATTACATCGTAGTCGCGGGCGGTGATGGAACATTAAACGGAGTGGTGAATG
>QHPY01000099.1 GCA_003219215.1 Verrucomicrobiota bacterium
AGGAATTCGCGCACGCCTTCGGCAACGCGCATGCCGGAGAGCTTTTCGTAGGCGGCCTCATTCTTCATCAAGGCGAGGAGATGCGCGGGAACATGAGGAATCAAACTTAGATTCTTGGTCTCGATCACACTTTCGAGATTCTGGCAGGCGAGGCGCCTGCCCTACAATTGGAAATGAGGCCGCAGTTGTGAATTGGAAATCGCGCTCCATTCGCGTTAGAAGTTAGACCGTTCAATGAGCGAGCCAGCGGCAGCGACAGTTCCATCGACGCGCAATCAGCGGGAACAAACTGTGCCGGTAGTGACGGTGGAAAGCTTTTACAACTCGCACGCCGAAAAACTGCAGATGAAATTAGAAGGGCCGCGCGTCGGTTTTCACCGGAAGATTCGCGAGCCGACCATCAACCGGCCAGGTCTCGCGCTTGCCGGTTTCTACACTTACTTCGCTGAGAAACGGGTGCAGGTTTTTGGCGCTGCCGAAAACTCATATTTGAAAAGTTTGGCGCCGAAAGTCCGGCTGAAACGTTTCCGCGACCTCTGCGCGCAAAAAATTCCGTGCATCGTCGTCTCCCGCGGGTTCCACCTCGATCCTCCGCTCCTGGCAGCGGCGGCGGAAGAAAAGATCGCGATTTTTCGGACGCCGATGATCACGATGAAGTTCATCAACGCGGCGACGATCGCGCTTGAAGTCGATTTTTCACCGACGGTGACCGAATTCGGCAGCATGGTCGATATTCTCGGCATTGGGGTGCTCATTCGCGGAGCGAGCGGGATTGGCAAAAGCGAGACCGCGCTGGGATTAATTGAGCGCGGATACAGCTTAGTCGCCGATGACGTGACGCGGATCACTTCATTGGAAGGACGCGAATTAATGGCGACCGCGCCCGACCTTACGCGCAATCACATGGAGGTGCGCGGCATCGGCATCATCAATGTCGCTTTGGTTTTCGGCATCGGCAGTATTCGCACTGAAAAGCGGCTCGATCTGGTCGTGACGCTGGAGGAATGGGAGAGCGTGACGGAAATCGATCGCGTCGGGATGGAGCGCGAATCCTATGAAATTCTCGGCTTAAAAGTGCCGCATGTGACCATCCCGGTGCGACCAGGGCGTGACATCGCGCGCTTGATCGAAGTTGCCGCGATGGACCAAAAGCTGAAAGGCCTCGGCCAAAACAGCGCCGTCGATTTTAACGCGAAGTTGCTCAATTTAATGGAGCCAAAATCGACATAATGGGTTTGCTCAGCCGTCGAACGAGCGATGCCTCGCCAAGTCAAAAAATTGAAAAGGACGTGCCGATTATAAATCGGCTCGGCTTGCACGCCCGTCCGGCCGCCATGTTCGTTCGCATTGCCAGCCGCTACCGCGCTGAAATCTGGGTGGCGAAGGAAGGCGAAGAAGTCAACGGCAAGAGCATCATGGGATTAATGATGCTCGCGGCCGGTCAAGGATCGAAGCTCCACATCCGCTGCGAGGGACCAGACGCCGCCAAGGCGATGGCCGACTTGGAGGAATTAATCAGTGCGCGCTTCCACGAAGATTGATTTCTCTATAGAATCGCACGCGGATGAGCGGCGATAACAAGGAAATCCGGTTTCGCGGTGTGGGCGTCTCGCCCGGGCTTGCGCGCGGCGTCATTCATGTCGTCCGCGACGATCTCGACGACGTTGCCCGTTACCACATTGAACCGTCGCAGATCGGAAACGAGATCGCTCGGTTCGAGGCCGCGCTCGTGCAAACGCGGGTGCAGATTCTCGAGATGCAGCAAAAAATCGCGGAAGCGATCGGCGCCAAAGATGCAGCCATTTTCGACGCGCACCTGCTAGTGGTCGAAGACCGGACGTTAATTGACGAAGTTTTGCGACGGCTTGAAACTGAACGTTGCAACGTCGAATGGGTTTTTCAGGAAGTGGCCAGCAATTATGCCGAGACGCTGAGTAAGATCGACGATCCGTATTTGCGCGAGCGCGCTCTTGATATTCAGGACGTCACTCGCCGAATTATTCGAAATCTGCAAGGCAAGGCGCCGAAACCAATGTTGTCCACGGCTGAGCCGCACATTTTGGTCGCGCACAATCTGACACCGTCGGACACGGCGACGATGAACCGCCAACTCGTCCTTGGCATCGCGACCGATTTGGGCAGCCGCACTTCGCACACTGCGATCATCGCGCGGTCGCTCAACATTCCGGCGGTTGTTGGTTTGCATGACGCGACCGAGAAACTCGAGTCCGGCCAGCACGTGTTGCTCGATGGTTACACCGGTGTGCTGATTGTCGATCCAACGCCGGAAACACTTTCTTACTACGGTGAGATCGAGGTTCGAAAAGATCAGGTCACGAAAGAGCTGCGACAACTTCGCGAGATCCCGTCGACCACGAGTGACGGCCGTCACATTGTTCTTTCGGCCAACATCGAGCTGCCGGGTGACGTCGAGGCCGTCTCCGAAAACGGCGCCGAAGGCATTGGACTTTATCGGACTGAGTTTCTTTTCGTGAATCGCGACACCCTGCCGAGCGAAGAGGAACAATACCAAACTTATCGAAGAGTGGCCGAACGGGTGAAGCCAAACCCGCTCATCATTCGCACGTTCGACCTTGGCGGCGACAAACTTGCTGTCGGCACCGTCGATGTCGGCGACGAGTTGAATCCATTCCTCGGTTGGCGCGCCATTCGTTTTTGTCTGGAGAACATCGACATCTTCAAAACTCAGTTGCGCGCGATCTTGCGCGCGAGCGCGGTCGGCAACGTAAAGATCATGTTCCCGATGATTTCTGGGTTAGAAGAATTGCGCCACGCCAAAGCTGTCTTGGACGAATGCCGGCGCGAAGTTGGCGAGAAAAAAACCGCGAAGATGGAAGTCGGCGCGATGATCGAAATTCCGAGCGCGGCAATTTCTGCCGACGCGCTCGCGCGTGAAGTTGATTTCTTCAGCATCGGCACGAACGACTTGATCCAATACACCATCGCGGTCGATCGCGTGAACGAACGCATCGCGCATCTTTACGAGCCGACGCACCCGGCGGTTTTGCGGCTCTTGAAAATGATTGCCGACGCCGCGCATGCGAACAAAATTTGGGTCGGCGTCTGCGGCGAGATGGCGCGTGATGTTGCGCTGATCCCGATTTTGCTCGGCCTTGGTATTGACGAATTGAGCGTCGGCGCCAGATCTGTTCCTCGAGTGAAAATGGCAGTGCGGAGTTTGGCCGTGCCGGAGTGTCAGCAATTGGTCAACGAGGTGCTGGGACTCCAAACCTCGTCGGAAATTCTCGCGCGCTGTTTGGAACTGGCCACCAAGCGTTACGGCGACCTGCTCGGCTGAGATACTACCGCGGGATGGGGCGCACTGCTGGTGCTCTTTGGCAGATGTCGATCTTTGATTAGATTGCAATTCCTGCTCCATGAAATTTTTGGCCCGGTTCCGGTCGCGCGGGAAAAAGCGCAGTAAACTTTTTCGTTACGGTTGGAAGATCACGCTCTTCATCCTGATCGCCGGGGTCGGTTTGGCGTTGCTCCTTTTTTACGGCGCGTGGGCGGCCAGTTTCGATATGAAAAAAGTCGGGGCCATGCCGGAGCGCAACACCGTCTTCGATGTCGATGGAAAAATTTACAGTCGACTTGCCGGCGCAAACCGGTTGCGGGTCTCGCTCGATGAAATCTCGCCGTTTTTCACCGATGCGCTCCTGGCGCGCGAGGACACCCGGTTTTATCGGCATCCGGGAGTGGATTGGCGCGGAATTTTTCGCGCGCTCGTGCGCGACATATTGACTGGCTCGGCCAAGGAAGGTGCGAGTAGCATTACTCAACAACTCGCGCGCAACAGTCTTCCGCTCGGCGGCCGCACCGTCAGTCGAAAGCTGCTCGAGGCGATGGTTGCATTCCGAATCGAGCACGAGTTCACGAAAAAGCAGATCCTCGAACTGTATGTGAATCGGATTTATTTCGGCGCGGGTTGTTACGGCGTCGAAACAGCTTCACAGGCTTATTTCGGCAAGAACGCCGCAAAACTGAATCTCCCCGAAGCGGCCCTCCTCGCCGGATTAATTCGAAGTCCGAATCGATTTTCGCCGTTAAAAAATCCCGAAGGCGCGGCGAACGAGCGCAACGCGGTGTTGGACCGGATGGTCGAGGTGAGAAAAATTCCGGCGGCGGAAGCAGCCCAAGCCAAGCTAGCCAAAGTTAACGCGCACCCCCGGCGATTGCTCCAGATCCAGGAAAATTACGCGATGGATGCAGTGCAGCGCGATTTGAATCTGATCCTCACGCAGGACCAGATCGACAATGGCGGCTTGTTCATTTACACCGCGCTTGATCCGATTGTGCAGGACACGGCGCAGCAGGCGCTCGAGAACCAGCTCACCAAGATCGAGCATCAGGGAAATTTTACTCATCCGCTTAAAGCGAATTATCGTCCACCGGAGAACGGCGAAGACTCGGCAATGCCATATTTGGAAGGCGCGGTCGTCGCGATCGACAACAACAGTGGCGGCATCCGCGCGCTCGTCGGTGGGCGCGATTATTCGCAAAGCAAATTCAATCGGGCGCTGCCTCCGGCGAATCGGCAGGTCGGCTCAGCTTTCAAGCCGTTTGTTTACACCGTCGCATTTTCGGAAGGATTGCTGCCGGGCGCGTCCGTTAGTGACGGTCAGATTCAACCCGGCGAAATCGACGGCGGCGGAACCTGGTCACCGGCGAATTCCGATGGCACCTACGGCGGAATTCAACCCTGCTCCTACGGTCTGATTCACTCGCGAAACACCATGAGCGTGCGCGTCGGGCAATTCGCCGGGCTCGACGCCGTCCAAAAAGTCGCGACCACCCTCAATCTCAGTGACAACGTTCCGCGCGGTCCGGCAATTTATATCGGTTCGTTTGAAACGAATCTGAAAGATCTGACTGCTGCTTACACCGTTTTTCCAAACGCCGGTGTGCGCAAGCAAGCCTATCTCATCGAGCGGATCGACGATGCCGAGCATCAGCCGATTTATCGCGCATCGCACATCGCTGCGCCCGCGCTTGATCCAAGCGCGGCGTGGATGACGTCGCAATTAATGGAAGAAGTGCTCACGCGCGGAACGGCCGCAGCGGCGCGTTCGTTAGGCTTCAAATTGCCGGCCGCCGGAAAAACTGGGACAACCAACGATTACAAAGACGCCTGGTTTGTCGGTTACACTTCGACGATGACCTGCGGTGTTTGGGTTGGATTCGATCAACCGGTCACAATTATTCCGCACGGTTACGGCGCGGCGCTCGCGCTTCCAGTTTGGGTGCAAGTGACGAACAAAGGCGCGACGATTTATCCGCCACAAGATTTGCAGCCGACTATGCCGATGCAGCACGCGCTGGTTTGCTCGCTCTCCAATCACCTCGCGACCACGGGGTGCGAAGCGGCCGGGACTGCTTACGAAATCGATCTTCCGGCTGACAAAGTTCCGACTGCCGCCTGCGAAGTTCACGGCGGCGAACAAATGCAATTCGCGCAAAAGCTGAACGACTTTGGAAAAAAAGCTGGGGAGCTCCCGAACAAGCTCTTTCAATCATTCAAAAAATTCTTCGGCGGTAGACCGTAGAAGGGACTATTGGAAGTGACGCTTTGAGAAGGCGCCTACCGCACAAGACTCGGCCGACGCTCCGGCTTGGCTTTACGCTGCGCTAAGCGAAGGCGGGAGCGGGTGAGGGGAATCGAACCCCCGTGTGCAGCTTGGGAAGCTGCCATTCTACCATTGAATTACACCCGCGAACAGAATTGCAGATCTTAGGTTTTGGATTTCGGATTGCAAGCGGTCAAGTGACCGCGTCATGGACCAATTGCGACAAAAATCTTTACCGCGATTTGGCGGCTTGGTATTGGGTTTCGCGCCGGCATGACACTTTATCGTCTTAGCAGGGCCGCGAGGGCTGGCATTTTCGCGTTCGCTATCGCTATTGCCTTCACTCAGGGGACTCGGGCGCAAACGTCGGCGTGGGACACTGGCGTTCCGAAAGACAGTTTCAAGGAAGATCAGACACCTAAAGACCAAAAAAATCCGAAGAAACCGCAGAAGCCGACCCGCCGTTTGGCGCCGACGACGTGTGACGATTGCCAGAAGATCGTCGATCAACTACAGGCTGCGCTGGATGATTGGTACGCGCTTGAATTGGCGGACGCGAACGCAACGATCTCGAAGTCAGTCAAGGGCGAGCAAACCGACGTGAGTCAAGCAGAGGCGCGCGCACAAAAAGAAGACGCGTTAGCGGGTCTCGGCCAAAAAGAACGTCTGCCGCCGAAGGGCAAGAACAAGGCGGATGTGAAGAAGGACATCAAAAAACTTTCCGACGCGCTGCAGGAATGCTTGAAGAAGTGCGCGGAGACGCCTACTCCGACCCCGACGCCTACACCCACTCCGGGTGAGGGACAGAAGGATGCGGGAAAGGGAAAACCAGCGCTTGAGTTTCCGACTCTCCCGAAATTGCCGGACGGTCCGTGCTGGAAAGACGATGCGGAGAAGAAAAAGTTTTACGACGATCTCAACGCCGCGGAGCAAAAGCTTCTTGCGTTGCGAAAGAAATTTAATCCGAAAGCCGGCGGCATCGTAGACGACGACGCGTCGGCCGCGATCAACAAAGAGATCAACAAACTAAACGACCTCAAGGAAGCCGCGGAGAAGAAAAAAGACGCGAAAGATTGCCGGCAGGGCATGGTGCCACGGCAACCTACCGGCGGAGCCTACGTTTGCTTCTCCGGTAACGGCATGTCGGTCGCAATAATCGGCACCGGTGAAACGATCGGCCACGTCGCTGATGTGAGGATCGACAATCTCAGTGATCAGCCGATCAACTGCTCGATTCCACCGATGGTTTTGGAATCGGGCAGCGGAAAAAATCAGGATTACGTGGTTCCACACGGCCAGGATGTCGCGTTGCGGCCGCACGAATCGAAAACGGTCCCGATGGACGGCGTTTGCGTGAATCGACACAAACCGCCGGTGAGCAAAGGAATCGGCGGCGATCTCGTGATGAACGATCCGGCTGGAAACATTCCGCACGATTCGCATTCACATTTAAAACGCGGCGACTCGGACAAATTGCTGCGGCTCTGCACGGCGAAGTACGACGCAGTCGACAAATTACAAAAAGACGGCGCGTTCAAAGATCTGCCTTACCGCGACAAGGAAAAACAAAAAGATATTTGCGTTCAATGGAGCACCTGGAGCGATCCGCGGATCGCCGAAATCGAAGGCGGAAACCCGGCGACGAAGGATGATTTAAAGAAGGTCGTCTATAAACAAGTGGAAGAGCAGGGGCCGGTCACTTCGGACAAAAAGAAAAAGATCGATCAGGGAATCGACACCATCTTCGATAAAATCGAGCTGACCAACGAGAAGGCGAAGGATTTGGAGAAACCCGAAGGCGAAGCGGTTGAAGAAACGCCGCCAGTCGGCGAGCCGCAATACGTTGGACAGACTGGGTTCGGCCACACCCAAGCCAAACAACCCACACCGACGCCCACACCCAAACCCAAAGGCGGAGGAAAAACCAAAACCAAACCGACGCCCACACCCACTCCGACACCAAAACCAGGTGGCGGCGATAAGACCCAAGAAAAACCAAAGGACACCTATAAAAATCCGCCGGACAAGGTGAAGCCACCGAAAGTCAAATATCCGCAAAAGAAGGAGATCGATTGCGGCACAATTTCGATCGATATGGGCACAAAGGGCGATCTCATTTTTGACTTCGCCCCTAACGGCAAATGTCCGTGCAAACAGTTCGGTTGGATCCAGCATTTCCGCACCGGTGACGACGAGGAGAACCCGGTCTGGCACTACGATAACGAAGCGCAACCTTCCGTCACCCACGCTGGCTCCGGCCAGGGCGCGATCAGTCATCCCGACAAACCGAAGCAACCGACGCAGCTGCCCGCAGATACCAAGCCCGACGAGTGGGACGAAAATCCGTGGTACGGCGGCACGACCGACAAGGACAAAGCGGAGAACGGGTTTGCGAAGCATCCCACGTCGCAAACGAAAGTGTCCGACAAACCGACGCATCCGAACACGACCTACCGGATGCAATTGGTCTGCGTCGAGACTGGCGAAGTGCTTTTTACTTGGGCTTGGGGCCCGTTTGAGGAAGGAAATGAAAAACCCGATTCGGTCGGCGGCGGAGAAATCGAGCCGCCGCCAAAGAAAAAATAATGCAAAGGAAAAAGCCGATTATGAAAACACATATCATCATCTTGACGCTGCTTGCAGGTTTAACTGCCGATTTCCACGTTGAAGCGGCTTCGCACAAAAACGGATCGCTGACGCCGACCCATAACACGGTAAAGCGCGGCGCCTACACGATCGAAACTATTGGCGATACTTTGCATCAGGCGAAGGCGCAAAATATGCGCCTCATCATTCGCGTTTCCGGCCCGGACAAAAAGTTAATCAAGC
Organism: Verrucomicrobiota bacterium; assembly: GCA_003219215.1. GTDB lineage: Bacteria > Verrucomicrobiota > Verrucomicrobiia > Chthoniobacterales > UBA10450 > AV40. The sequence goes on from QHPY01000099.1 coordinate 8,418, forward strand.
CGGATTCAGTTGCGTTGATCGACAAAAGCGGCGCTGCGATGAAGCCGATCTTTCGCGAAGACCGAAAAGTTGGTCACGAAGAAAATACCGGCCTCCCAGTCTCAGTCGGCGGATATGGCGATAGTTCTGGAGCTCACGTCAACGGCGTTGGGATTGATCTAAACAAAATACTCGGTCCGCACGGCGACTACGCTTACACGAAAGTTGATTGGCCGAAGGAGGCATTCACCGCGGACAAGCGGCTCCAGATCGTGATGCCGGGTGGACAAGCATTCACTCTGCCGCTAACGTCGCTCGCGCAATGAATTCGCGCGCTTTCATTTCGGTTTTCGTCACTGCGAGCATTCTTCTTTTTCCGGGAGTTACATTCGCCAAAACCGCTTCCTGCCCGTGCAGTCCTTGTAAATGTTCGCCGTGCACTTGCGGCGGCGGGGGAAGTAAAAGCAGCGGCGGAAAACATCACGATCGTCACGGTCATGACCACGGCAGCAGTTTTGGCGTAGGCGGTACTGTCGATCTTGGCGGAATCGGTCATCGCACTTCCGAGCCGAATCCGTTTGGGGTTGGTGGCGGCGAGAAGCCGGTTGCCCACACCGAGGAAAAACGAACGACGAAACGGAAAGAGCACGAGCCAACCGGTTCGACATTTGACGAGATCAAACTCACCGGCATTGAAGGCAAAGGCGAGATCGCGCCGCCGGGCACGTTCAACGTGAACAATGACGACGAGAAACCTCCGGACTTGCCGAAGGGCGAAGTGTTCACGCCGAAGACCGCGACCATCGATGACGTCAAAAAAGCGCACGACGACTACCTCAAAGCTTGGTCGGACTGGGTGAAAAAACAGCCAAACTGGAACAGCCTCGTCCACGATTGGACGCAATCGCCGAGTACGGAGGAAGGAAATGAGAAAAGCGCCAAGGCGAAGAAAAAGATCGACAAACTAAACGATCAGTTTAACGCGGGCGATGGCAAACAATTAGTTGACGATTGGAAAACGAAATTCGACAACGCGCTGAAATCAGGCGCCAGCGTGGAAGACAACGGACTCGTGCCGCCGGCCAAGAACGACATCGAAAAGAAAAAGTACGCGGTGATAACAGCGCAGAACCATCTAAATAAGGCAAAATCGTTTTACGATTGGAAAAAGCAGAGTGCTGCGAATCAGGATGAGGAAGTAAAGAAAGCGCAGGACGCGCTCTCCAATTGGGGCGCTACCAGCACGAACGATCCAAAATACAAAGCGGCCGTGGCTGATTTCGACAAAAAGATCAGCGAGGCGGGTGCAAAGTGGGCCGCGACGGACGAGGGCAAGCAGGAGATGAAAAAAGTCCACGATGCCGAAAAGGATTTGGACAAGGCGAAGGACGCATGGAAGCCGTTCGAGAAATTCGAGGAAAAGAAGGCAGCCTCGAATCCGTAATCATCACTGCCACGAAATCACGTCGTCTGAGCTCTTGAAATTCGAGCTCCCGCCTTTGGTTCCCTTCGTCTGATCTTTTCCGTACGACCAGCTGATCACGCCTAAACGCAGCGGCGTTGCTCCCGCGCTCCCATCGGTGTCAGGATAAGGGTTCGTTTCGATTTGATTAGTGTAGTCGGCGTCCATTTCCAAATTGTATGGTGTTCCCCAAGGGTCAACATAATCGCCAGGACCCGCCGAAATGCCATTTACGGTTGTACTCTTACTCGCAATTCCCGAGCGTGGAGCGTTTGGATCTTTGACGTCCGGAGGACTGATAAACACGATCTGGCGGGTGTTGAGTGCGCTACTCACGCCGCGTAACTCGTTAAACACGGCACTGTTCGCATTCGAACTTGCCGGCCCGTAGGTTGCGGTGGCGTCGGTCGTCGCTGTTGTCGGATATCTTCCGTACTCAGTATAAAACGCGTTCACGGCAGTCACGATTTGGGTGAGATCGTTCTTGGCTTGGGTTCGTTTGGCTTGGTCTTGCACGCCCTTGAACGCGGGAAAGAGCAGTCCCATCAAAATCACGATGATGCTAATGACAATCAGAAGCTCGATGAGCGTGAAGCCGTTCTCATCAGTGGGAGCTAGCGATTTCATTCGGATTTGTTATACCGGCCTCATGGATTCCAACGCTGACTAGCAGACGGATCGCTCGAGGAGTTTGTGCCATTTTTGTAAACACTCCAGAGCATGTTCTCGACGTGGAGATCGGCCATACAAGCATTAATTCGCCTTCGCTTATTATGCGTCCCGCCAAGAGCGGTGCCTTGAGAGCCGCCGGCCTTGTCCACCGTCACCGAATTCGCCGCGGTCCCGGTAAAACTGACAGTTGTTAAAGTGCCCTGCGCTGGCGCAAATAAAACAAAAACGCTTGGGTTCGTGATGTTGTCGCTCGTCAATGGATTGCTGCCCGATTTCGCGTTTGCGTTGAAACCGTAACTCACCGGCGCCGTCGTATTATTCTCGGAAGGAGCACGCTTGTCGAAAGGCGACTGAAAGATCTTCCAGTTCGAAAGGTACTTTGGATGAAGTGATGTCATCCAGTTCGTGGTCGGCAAAAAGTATGCGCCATCGCTGTCGTTCAGATATGTCTGCGTAGCAAGCGCTATCTGGCGCAGGTTGTTCATGTCTTGCGTAATGCGCGCTTTCTCCTGAATGCTGCTCAATGCACTTACAGCAAATGCGGCGAGAGTAGCGATGATTGCGATAACAACGAGCAACTCGACCAACGTGAATGCGGTGCAAAATCGAGAATTGGAAGTTTTCGTTGTCATGTCCATTTCGCCATCTGCTCGGGGAACGGGCAGTGGGCACAATCCGAATTGTCCTGTAAACAAAAGTCTTCGTAAATCTGTAAAAGCGCCTGCTGGTGCGCGATAGTTTTTGTGAATTCGCGCCGTCGAGGATCATTCCCGAACAGGCGTGTGGCGGCGGTTTCGAGCCGGCGGTTGGTTAAACGCGCCGGCAACTTCGCGTATTGCGGCCAGCAATCGACATCTTCCTCGCGCCAAAACGGCAGAACGACGTTGGCCAGAATGTCCGCAATGCGCGACTGACCGACGAGCGCCATCGCTTCCGGCGAAGCGGGCGCCGTCAATGTGTAGTGGAATTTCCAAAATGGATGATCCACGCGAGCGAAAAACTTTTCGACGGCAGCCGCGTCTTGTTTGCCTAGCGACCGACGAAATGCCGGCCACTCGCGCACTAGGATCGACAATGCCGCGAGCCGACGCTGGGGGTGATTGACGGGGCGGGTGCCGCTCAGGCGCCATGCTTTGTGCGGCAAAATCAGCCGCTGTAATTCGTCGCGATGCGGCCACCAACGGTCCCATAGTTCGCGGACGTAATTTTTTGCGGACTTTTTGTAGACGGCGAGATCCGGCGACTCGAGAAAACCCGCGAGTCCGAAAAGGATCGCTTCAGCGTCGGCCATTTTTCCGAGCAACGACTTTAATGAGAGCCGCTGCGCGATCAACGTGAACGGTAGTTTGTTTTCTTTGTAGCCGAGCGCGCCCGCGATTTCCTGGAACAACGCTTCATCGCGCCCGTGATTGTCGATCTTCGCGCGGATGCGCGCGGCTTTTTTCTGCATACGAAATTGCGCCGCGGCATTGAGCACGCTGCGAACCCGCTCTTCTGGCAAATTTCCCAACGGCGCCTGGCACCGGCCCGGCCGTGCGAGCGGAATATTGGCGCTGAACGCCTCCGGCAAAATCGCGGGGTCGATCTGGATCTGCGGAACGTTTCGGTTCGATCTTGTGCGCGTGAAAAATTCGCGGTCACTTTTGTCGACGAAAACGTGGAGCACAGTTTCTTCGAACGCGGGGTTAACGGAGTGACCGTGCAAATCCCAATTCCGGTCGACGAGATCGATCTCGATGCAGCCGCGTAGCGGTTCGCTTCCGTTGACGCTGATAGCGGCATCGGAAAAATCTGGGCCGGATTCGCGGTTCCAGGTGCCGAATTGGACGATATCGATCTTGTCACCGGTCGCACCGACAAAATTTTTTCCGAAATCACCGGCAAACCAGCGCGCTTGGAGCTCGAGTTCGTTCGGTGTGCGCAATGGAAGAAAAAGCGCGCGTTCGCGGACACGGGTAGAAGCAAGCAGGTCTTCGTAGCTGGGGGCGCCGTTCTTCACGGTTTGATTGTAATCGCTTCGCTCTCCGAAGCGCGATTCAAAAGTTGAACGCCGTGTCGCCCAGAAAGCGACGGCTACAGTTGCCCATGACGATGGCGGCCTCTACAATCGCGCCATGCTCGACATTCGTCTGATTCGCGAAAAACCGGACTTCGTTCGCGAACGACTCGCGACCCGGGGTGGTGACGAAGCAGCGAGAATTGACGAGTTGTTGAAAGTCGATGCCGAACGGCGAAAGGCTGAGACCGAGCTGCAACTATTGCAATCCGAGCGCAATCGCTTGAGCAAGGAAATCGGTGCGAGAAAATCCCGCGGCGAAGCGACAAGAGAATTGGAAGGCGAGGTTCGAAAGCTTGGTGATGCCATTGTCGATCTGAATCAGCGCACGGCGGGTTCGGACGAACAGCAAATGAATCTGCTGCTCGAGATTCCGAATTTGCCGCACGAAAGCGTTCCCCTGGGTAAAGACCCGAGCGCGAATAAGGTGGTTCGAGAGGGGGGTAAGAAGCCGAAACTCGCCGGCAAAGCGCTCGATCACGTCGCGCTCGGTGAGAAATTGAAGATCCTCGACCTGGAGCGCGCGACCAAGCTGAGCGGGAGCGGATTCATTTGTTTTACCGGCGCGGGTGCGAAACTCGAGCGGGCGCTGATCAATTTTATGCTCGACCTGCACACACGCGAGCATGGCTACACCGAAATCAGCCCACCATTTCTCGTCCGACGCGATTGCATGATCGGCACGAGCCAGCTCCCGAAGTTTGAATCAGACATGTATGGGTTGCAAAACGGCGAACTATTTCTGGCGCCGACCGCAGAAGTGCCAGTGACAAATCTTCATCGGGAGGAAATTCTGGCGATTGTCGACCTGCCAAAGAAATTCGTCGCTTACACGCCGTGCTTTCGGCGCGAGGCCGGATCAGCCGGGCGCGAAACGCGCGGGATCATTCGCGTCCATCAGTTCGACAAAGTGGAGCTTGTGAAGATTACAACCGCGGAAACATCCTACGAAGAACTCGAATCCTTAGCGGCGGACGCAGAGCGCGTTTTGCAACTGCTCGAATTGCATTATCGCGTGATCGAGCTCTGCACCGGCGATCTCGGTTTCGGTTCAACGAAAACCTACGACCTCGAAGTTTGGTCCCCGGGGCAAGATGCGTACCTCGAAGTTTCGAGCTGCTCCAATTTCGAAGATTTTCAGGCGCGCCGGATGAATCTTCGCTACAAAGGCGCGGATGGTAAAAACAAATTCTGTCACACACTCAACGGGTCGGGGTTGGCGTTGCCGAGATTGTTCGCGGCGCTGATCGAAAATTTTCAGCAACCGGATGGTTCAATTCGCATACCGGAAAAATTGCAGAGCTATTTTGGCGGGAATGAGATCAGGTAGCGAAAAGCTGCGCGGGCCTGGTTCAGCTTTTTTCTTAACGGGACGATGAAGGCTTCGAGGTAGCATCGTAGGGATAGACGTCTGTCACCCAGCCGAAGCGCGGGTCGTTTGGATCTGCGGTATAGTTCCAGCGCCACCGTTGGACTTCCATGCTCGAGATAGGTGAGCCGAAGGTGAGATTGCGGTTACGGCGTCGGACGTAGGCAGCGAGGAACCGGTCGAAGATTTCACTTCGTCGCGTTGCGTGAAAGACCCGCGCCAAAAGATAGCGGGCGTTTGGCAGCAGCGCGGGAGATAAATCCCGAGTTGGAATAACGATGGAACTGCCGTTTTCCAGAGTCGCGATGATTTTAAAGTAAAGAAACGGGCCCTTGTGTTCCGGGGTGGAGTACATACGCCATGCGCTAAGCGGGTAATATTCTACGGACCAGACCCAGGCTACGAGAAAGGTCGCAGCCACTAACGCTATGGCGACTGCCGGCAGATACGAAAGCGGCCGCGGCCGGACGCCGTTACTAACTTGCGCATTTACGGTCTGCTCACCGGTGCGAAAGTGGGGCCGCCAGAAATTGGCGACCCAATCGA
>QHPY01000100.1 GCA_003219215.1 Verrucomicrobiota bacterium
AGGTTAAAAAGAAACTGGCGTTTCTTGATAAGCGACGACATCGCGGCGGCGTCGCGGACATCGGTAAGATCGACCGTCACCCGATCGCGAATGTCGTGGATATTAAAAAGGTTCCCGCCGTATTCCGGGATCAAACTGTCGACTAGGGTCACCTTCGCGCCGATCTCGACCAGGCGCCGAGCTACGGCCGAGCCGATGAAACCCAGCCCTCCGGTGACGAGAACGTCGGAGGCGGCAAAAATGTCAGGATCCCAAGGCACGGGCGAATTGTAGGGCGCGGGACAAAAGATTTTCTATAACATTTCGCGCTTTTTTTGGCAGAATCGGGCAGCTTTGCCACAAATCCACCAAACTGCAATGGCGACCGGCCCCGAGTTATCGCTGGTGATTCCCGTTTACAACGGCAGCCGGACCATCGGCGCGCTCGTTGAGCACACGACAAAGATTTTTGGATCGACATCGTTCGAGATCGTTTTGGTCAACGACGGCTCGGAAGACGACAGTGAAAAGGTTTGCGCCCAACTGGCGGTAAAGTTTCCGCAGAACGTGACGTTTGTGCATTTGAGCCGGAATTTCGGCGAGCACAGCGCCGTCCTCGTGGGGTTCACGGAAGCGCGCGGCCGTTATATCGCGGTGCTGGACGACGACGGTCAGAACCCGCCCGAAGAAGTGGTGCGAATGCTGGACGAATTAAAGCGCAAAAACTACGACGTGGTTTATGGCCACTACATCGAGAAGAAACATTCGTGGTTCCGAAATCTCGGCAGCCGTTTCAACGACCGGATCGCGACGTTAATGCTCCACAAACCGAAGGACCTGTACCTCTCGAGCTTCAAAGTCATGAATCGCTTTTTGATCAACGAAATCATTAAGTATCATGGTCCGTATCCGTATACTGACGGTTTGATTTATCGCGTGACCCGAAACATCGGCCAAATTCCGGTGGAGCATCGCGCCAGTCTGAGTGGACCATCGCGATATACGTTCCGCCGACTGGTGAGGCTGTGGCTCAATATGTTTCTGAATTTTTCGATCAAGCCGCTGCGCATTTCCGTTTACGTCGGGCTGTTTGCTTCCTGTTTGAGCATCGTCGCCTTGATTGCCATTCTAATCGACAAGCTGTGGATCACTCCAAATCTCACCGTTGGTATCCCCACGGTCCTGGGCAGCGTCGTGTTTTTTTCCGGCATTCAACTCACGATTCTCGGGCTGGTCGGCGAATATCTCGGCCGGCTCTATCTTGATCAGACCGGCACGCCGCAGTACGTCGTGCGCTACGCGATACGCGAAGGTTCGAAAGACGAATCTTCCGCGAGCGGGCGATGAACGCAGTTGCGGTCTAAATCGTGGTAACGCCTAACTTGCGGCGCGTCTCTGCAACCACGTGGGCAGTGGCAGCAATCACTTTTTTGGCGCTGATTCCCGAATTAATTCCGCTCGGACCAATTCGCGCGATCGCTCGCTACCTTCTGGTCGCGTATCTGCCTGGTCTCGCAATCTGGAATCGCCTGAGGCCAAGTTCACCATCGCTTGTCGATGTTGTGCTTTATCCATCACTGCTGTCGATCTTGCCTTTCGCCTGGGTAGGCTTGGCTGGTGTCGCGCTCGGGTTTGATTTGCGCATTGCCGGGTGGATCGCAATCGTGTTCTTCCTCGTAATCGGATTCTGGCTGGGCTGGAGCGAGCCAATCGGCGAAGCAAGAGGGGACCGAGTGGCGCTCGGTCTTAGTGCCGTTCTGGTTATTTTTTTATTAATCGTCCCGTTCGCGGCCAATTCGTTTCAGGCGGTAGCGTGGGACGCGCCGTTGCATGCTGCGATCGTGTCACGAATTCTCGGTGGCGTGATTCCACCTGATTCACCAATGATGGCGGGGCAACCGGCGAACTATTATTGGATCTACCATTTCTATTCGGCGCTGTTACTGCGCCTGACAGGAATGTCGATCTATCAGGTCTTTGCAGTGCTGAGCGTGCATTCGTTAGTCCTGTTCACGCTTGCGGGATATCGGATTGCCGGCCGCTTAACTACCAATCTGTTTGGTCGGATCAGCGCCGCTTGGATGTTGGTGTTCGGTCTCAACGCTTTCGGATGGATCATTTTCTTCTCATACGGATCCCAAAACTTGGACCGGTGGTATTCGCTGGTAGTGCCTTTCGCGATGGTTCACGGTTATTCTCCCTCGCTCGGTAGTTTCATTCATGAATTTCTCGATGGTGGGCCGTTCGCGATAAGTTTCGCGTTTATCTTGATGTGGCTTGATGTCGTTATGGCACGCTCTCAAGGAAATGGCGGGTCCGCGCTCGTGACTGGTGCATTGATACTCGCGAGCGCGCTTTATCTCCACCCGCTGTCCGCTCTATTTGTAACCGCGGCTTCTTTGGCCGCCCTTCTCATGCTAGTTACGATTGATCGTCGTTCATCGTTTACGGAGCGCAAAAGAACGATAGTCGATACAGGAGTGATGGCGCTCGCCGCCGCGATCGTGACTGCGCCGTACGCTTGGAACATTCTGCATGCGAAGACAGGGAAACCGCTGTCCGTGCATTTCAACTTCGAATTTGCGAAAAACCAGATTTGGAGCATCGCGGCGACTTTAGGCGTGATGGTTGTGCTTGTGGTTCCCGCCGTTCGGCGTGCGATTCGCGACCGATCGCGCGCGGCGCTTTTTCTGACGCTTTTCGTTGGGGCAATTACAGCCGGAGCTTTGGTCGTGAAGGTTGCGCTAGATGCTGAATACAAGCTGGTTTATCTGCTCGTGCTCGGCCTAGGGCCAATCATCGCGCTTGCTTGGGACGCGTGGCGGCAAACACGAGCGACTCAATTTGTTTTCATTGTCGCGCTGGCTGTGTCTGTTCCTACCAGTGCACTTACCAGCTATTCCTTCACGACACGGCCACCTCGCGAGAAACGCGATCCTGCGAGGATCCGGCTTTTGCAATGGATCAGGGAACGAACTCCTGCCGATGCGATCTTGGTGGAGTATCCGTACTGGCTCGAGCAGCACGCGTCGGATGCAGATTATCTATACCGCGACCGTTACTGGTTTGACATCGCCGTTTACGCTAACAGGCGACAATTGATCGGTTATGAAACGGGTATGCTCGAGCAATGGGGGTACCGTGACATTGCGTTGCGGCAAACATTGGCCCGCAAGCTAACTGAAGGACAGCCGTTAGGCTCGGCGGATGTGTCCTATCTGACGTCTTTTGGCGCAGCAATTATTATGGTCACGAATTCTGCCGCGGTTCGTCCCGACACGTTGGATCCCGCAGTTTATTTCCCGGTTTATGAAGACGGCGACATTCGAGCTTACCGTGTTGTCGTGGTTAAATGATGCTGCCGAAACAAACGCGAGAGTGGTTACAATCGCCGATTTCGTTGCTGGTGCTTCTTTGCATATTTATCACGCTTTTCACTTTGGCGTATCAGCCGCGGAAGCGGTTGGATATTGATCTTGCTGCGCAAAGCAGCGAGAAATTTCTCGATCATTTTTATCCAGTTGAGAATGGCGCGCGCTGGACGGAAGCGCGCTCGGGCCTGTGGCTTCCCGGCCTGGGTGGTGGAAATCTTTCCTGGCGTGTCGGTCTAAGTCTCAGCGGCCCGCGTCCGGGCAGGTTCGGCATACCAGCTCATGTGATCGTGCGAGTGAATGGCGCAATGCTCGCAGAGTTCGACGCAAGAAATCAGGAGCAGGATCATGAGTGGGATATCCGCCCCTGGCAACTGGGTCCAAACGGTGACCTGCTCTTGGAGATTGATTCCAGCACGTTTAAATCTTCGGACGACCGTGAGTTCGGAGTCAGCATCACGCACGTCTGGCTAACGCGCTCGGGTGGTATCGCTCTTCCGTCGGTCCGAGGATTTCTTTTGACACTAGCTCTGGTCGGCTGCTGCGCAGCTCTTCTGCGAATGTCGTCCACCGCAGGATTGATACCGGCGCGCGCGATGGGAATGGCGGATTTTCTCAATCCGCTGCGCAACACGTGGGCTTGGATCCTTGTTGCCGTCTGGCTGCTAATTATTCTGGCCCGTAGCTGGAATCATCCTCAAGCAGCATGGTGGCTCCAAACTCTGACCTTTGGTTTGCTGCTAATTACGGCGCTGATCTGGTTGATCGCGCGCGTGGTGTCCGGGTCGCTCACGCGAGACCAAGTCTTGCGCACTTTGATCCTTTTCATAATCGCCGCACTTGTCCGGATCCCGTTTGACTTCGGACGCGGATACGAAGGCGATATCGCGAGTTATGGGAAACAAGGGGACATCGCGACTTACATCGCCCTGGCCTGGAAAACTGTGAGCTACGGGATTCACTCTGCCTATCTGCAGGTAAATGGCTCGCCGCCGTCTGACAATCCGCCGGTTCTGCTTTATCCGTTTTGGTTTCTTGGCTGGCTCTACGAACAGTTGATTTCTCCGCTGTTCGGTCGCACGCGATTGGGCGATCCGGACATGCTGCGATTCATGCTTCGATTGCCGGGACTGGCGGCGGACTTGGTTGCCGGCGCACTAATTTTTCGCGTTTTGCGGCAACGGGGCTCGATTTCTTTCAACACGGCGCTTCTTGCTGCGGGCGCGTACCTGTTCAATCCGGCACTCATTTTTGATTCCGCCTACTGGGGACAGACCGCCGCGATCCACTCGCTATTTATGTTATTATCTGTGATTGCGACCGATCGACGTTGTTACGACTGGGCTGGTGCAGCTTTGGCCGCAGCGATATTGACCAAGCCGCAAGCGATCGCAATTGCACCGCTAATTCTAGTTCTGGCGGTCAGAGAGCGTGGCGGTCTGCGCTTGGTTGCCGGCGCTGGCATTGCAACCGTATTGATCACGGCACCGTTCATATTGGCAGGAAGCGAGGCGAGCGTTGTCCAAGAGTACGCACAGACGATGCAGTACCATCCTTTCGTCGCTCCGAACGCACATAATCTCTGGTGGTTCGTCACCGGTGGGCAGGGTTGGCAACGCGACACCAATTTAATCGGACTCGTGAGCTTTCGAATCGCTGGATTGTTAATCTTCAGCGCGGCGACGCTGCTCTCGCTCATTCTCGTTTGGCGCGATCGGCGATCGCTGTTTCTTGTAGCGGCATATCAAACGCTCGCCTTTTTTATGCTCAATACGCAAATCCACGAGAACCATTTGCTGGCGATGTTCGCGCCGCTGGTCATTGCCTGCGTGTTGGATCGACAAATTTGGTGGTTCTATGGCGCATTTGCACTGACATCAGTAGCAAATATGACTTTGCACGATCCCAAGCTCTTCGCCTGGCTCGGGTATCCAAGTAACGAGATTTATGGCGGACCGGCGTTGGCAGCGCCCCGCTGGTTTAACGCGGCCGTCCAGACTCTGTTGTTCGTGGCTTTTACGGCCAGGCTTGTCATTCCTTTGGCGGCCGAGTTGCGACTGACGCGTACGCGGATCCAAGCTTGATTTAGCGTACGCAATGCAACGAGCCGAATACGGAACGATGTTTCGCGTGGAGGAGACGCATTGGTGGTATGGCGCGTTGCACTGCCTAATCTTTCAAGCATTGGAAGCGGAGTTGCCAGGTTGGCGCGAGAAGGAAATTCTCGATGTTGGCTGCGGCACGGGTGCAATTCTAAAACAGCTCGGAAATCCGGAAAAAAATGTTGGAATCGATTTGGCGCCAGAGGCAATTACATTCTGTCGAGAGCGTGGCCTGAACAATGTTCGACAAGGAGATATTTGCGCGTTGCCATTTGCTGACGCGTCGTTCGATGCAGTAATTTGTTCGAGCGTTCTCTATCACCAATGGGTCAGCGACGTTCAAGGCGCGATCCGCGAGATGCATCGAGTGCTTCGGCCTGGTGGTGTGCTGCTGATCAATGTACCGGCGTTTCCACTTCTGCACAGCGCGCACGATGAGGCGGTTATGACCGCGCACCGATTTAGAAGACCGGAGATCCGACAATTACTCTTGAAACAGAATTTTAAAATTCGGCGCCTGACTTATTGGACGACGTTGCTATTTCCTCTCGCTGTGGCGGCCCGGACACTTGGCGGATCAAAAATGGGACGTGATTTCGAGAGGGCAGGAGGATCATTCTCAGATCGCGTGCTTTCGCAAATCATGGCGCTTGAGCTGCGTCTGCTCCGGAACGTTTCCCTGCCATTCGGGGTCGCTTTGTTGGCTGTCGCCAGAAAATAGGCGCCAGCTAAAATTTGTCGTTAAGCCAATCGACCCGGGCGATGCGTGAAGCCGGGAAAGTTTGCGGTCGAGGAAACAGGTAGGTGCCGTCGGAGAATCGATGGAGGTGAATGTCCGGGCTATTTTCGAAAACTGTCTCCTTCATCTCGAGAACGATCGTAATTTGACCGCCGCGCCGTACGATCTCACGGGCGACGTCGTCCATCGCGTAACCAGGTGCAGTTTCCCAGGCTGACCGCCAGACAATCCAGCGAACATGGTCAACGCCGAAGACGAATTCCGGCATCCCGAGTTCGCGAGCTCGTTGATAGACCGGATATTGTGGCAGAATGCCCAACGCCTGGGGCAGTCGTGTATAAAAGTAGGTCGGCTCCCATCCGTAGTTTAGAATCAAAACATCCCCACGTCTGGCGTTCGCGCGAAGGAACTTGCAGGTTGTTGCAACCGTTCCGGGATTTTCCCGCCACAAATCGTGGACATATTTCACGATGCCGGACCCGAGCACGCGATCGATGAGCCTGACGGGTACGTGAGTGCCCACCGAATATTTTCCGCAGCGAATGAGACCGCTCGGGTTCCAAGCCACCCATGGTGTCAGTTGCGCGATCTTGGTAAATCCGAAAACGAGCACAAGCGCAACACAAACCAGTATGTTTCCACGACTCATCTTAACGATCACTATTGCTGCGGCCATCGCCGCCAACGGAAGGACAGGTGAAGCGAAGCGCATCCCGGCAAGCCAAAGCGCGTCGCTTGATTGCGTCATCGCGGTAACCAAACCGTAGAGAACGATCGCTCCCATGACGCTGAGTAAGATCGAGCTCTCATTGGCACCTAGAAACACACCCGATGTCGCGTCGGTCTCGGCCGGCTGCTCCGAATTTTTGCGTTTCCAATGAACCAACGCTGCTCCGAGCAAAACTACTCCCGCACCGATTAAGGGTGTCACCGAAGTCGCTTCGATAAATGCCTGAAAGCAGCGTTCGACAAGATCGCCGAGCGTTTGGGGTGCACTGGTGTTGAGTGCGACTCCGGTGGAGGAAAGAGACGAAAGCGCCAACCAGGGCAGCGTCAGCAACGCGATCGCAGGTGCCACAAACCAGATCCAGCGCCGTTGTTGCGCGAATGGTCGGTAGATTAAGCTTATGCCGCCGAGCGCAACCACAGGCGCGAGTCCGTAAGGGTGCGTGTGAAACAGGAGAGTTGCTGCCAGAACGAAAAACGCGCAGTCCCGCGCGGATTTCATTTTGAAAAAACTCCAAAACAGCCAGCAAATGAGCAGCATGTTGAGCGCGCAGTAACGACATTGCCGGACGTAGAGCAGGAATTGAACAGAAAAGACGAGCAACGCGGCCGCGGAGAAAGCTATCAGTCGATTTCTGAGCAGTCGCCAGAGAAAAAAATAGACGATAAGGATCGACATCCACCCGGCGACCGCGAACGGGAAGCGCGCGGCAAAAGTGTTTTCACCGAAAATGAGGAAGGACGCTGCGGTTAGATAATACTGAACCCACGGGTGCGTCACCATGACGAGATCACGGTTAAGACGGGCGCCATGGTCCGAATCAAGAAATGCTGCGCCATCCCATGCTTTTGGGACCCCAAATTTCAAAATGTTCGAGGCGAGTGCGGCCGTGTCGCCCTCATCTTCCCACAAATAATCGCGGCCGAGATTCGTGAAGATGAAGACGGCACTAATGAGCGCGACGATTGCGAACGGCCAGTGTTGGCGAAGGGAGGTGAGCGCGTCCGAAGGTTTCATCAATCAACCATCTTTCATCGGCTCGGGTGCTGATATTGAAACTGGTTGACGCCGAAATGCGCGAATCAAGAAAGCGCACGCGCCAATGAAAAAGAATGAAACGGCTAAATTTCGAATAACAAGAACGAGCGATGGAAGAGCTGGATGTCCCAGGAAATGCCACTTTCCGAGTAGCCACCCATTCCCACAGAAAAGCCAGTGCAGCGAATACAGGTATGCGCTAGTCAAAGATACTGCTGGAATTGAGTACCACCAGCGAAGGAAAAACCAAAAGGGTAAGGCCCAGGCAAAATATTGAAATGCCCAATAGTCGCTAAATCCAAAAAGAACGGCGTAGGCCATGCCAATCGTGGCGCACACTTCTTGTGGAGACGTCCGATTTCTACGCAGCCAGGAAAGAACGAGCATTGCTGCAATCGCGATGGACGAGCTGTGTTCGAGAACGAAGAGAGTCGAGCGAAGGTATTTCTCTGGCCAGGCTTGGACCGGGACCAGAGTCGAGAAAAGTAAAACGCTTGGACCCCATAGCGGTACGCCCTCCGCAGTTTGTAGGATTAGTCCACGGTAACCAAAGACATTTGTGCAAACGACTTTGTAATCCTGAATCAGTGCCGGGAGAAATATCAGCAGAGCTGGAAGAGCCAGGATGCCCGGCAGTTTGACCCAAAGACTTGCGCCGAGTGCAGCGCCGCTGCTCACGATTTGTTTATTGGTCGCCAGCCAGACAGAAAGTAAAAGGAAAAATGCCACCGCGGTATCGGTGTTCCCGTGATAAGCAGAGATAAGGATCGCTGCGGGACTCAGCCAGTAACAAGCGGTGGCGCACAAGCGCCAACGATTTTCCGGGAGCAACAAAAATAGGAGCCATGCGTTTGCGGCGTCTAGGAACGCGAATGGCGTGCGGAAAAGAATCCGAAATGGAATGTGGGTTGCGGCTGACATTTGCAAGATCAAGGAGCCTGCTTTGCTGATAAAAGGAGGATGGTTCGCAAAAGCGTTCGCGTGGTAGTAGCCGATTAGTCCGCGATCATGCACTTGCTGCGCGTGATCTTCCCAATCGTCCATGTCGCTTGTGCCGTTGGTGAAGACTAGACAGTAAGCGCGCAGCGCAGCGCCGATGACCATTGCCGACCAAAACGCGGTCATTGGTTGGAGAAAGGATCGCGGCGATGCGGGTTTAGTTATTGTGGCCGATGCGTTGGATTGGCCTTCCATATTAACGTGT
>QHPY01000123.1 GCA_003219215.1 Verrucomicrobiota bacterium
CCACTTCTGGCGCCGCGGCCGCGCTTTGGTTTCCATACGACGCCGGGCCGGCCGACAAAATGATTCCGTGGGCGCTCGCGACTTACAAAGTGCTTGTCGATCTTATAAAAGACTCGCGTACCGGCGTCTCAATGATTGAGCTTCGCCAATATTCGCGCGCCAGCGAAATTTCTATTCCCGATTGGGCGCATCCTTTTGTGTCGACTTCTCCTTCTGTCATTTCGAGCGAAGCCGAGACATCCCTAGATATTTCTGCGTATGCGTTCTCCTCCGGCTTCTCTCTCAACGTTCCCCTCATGGACACCACAATTTATCTCGACTACCTCGCCGATCGATTTCAGAAAGCCGGCGGCGCAATCAATGAGGGCGTTCACTTCGAAAAACTCGAAGACGTCGATCCAAAATTCGGTGTGGTAATCAATTGCGCTGGAATCGGCGCGCGTGACCTCGTGCACGATGTCGATCTTGAACCGCACCGCGGCCAGGTCGCGATCGTCCCGAAGATCGACAATCTCAATTGCGCGATCGTCTGTGACGACGCCCCGCTCATGTACGCCATTCCGCGGACGAACGATTGCGTCTTCGGCGGCACCAACGAAATCAGTGACGATCTCGACGTCGATCCAGCATCGACATCGCGCATCGTCGCCGAATGCAGCCGCGTCTTGGAGATCAAGAATCCGCGCGTGCTTAACGAGCGCGTCGGTCTTCGTCCATTTCGAAAATCAGGCGTGCGCCTCGAGCGCGAAAAACTTCCCGACAGCCGCACCGTCATTCACAATTATGGCCACGGCGGCTCCGGGTTCACTCTCTCCTGGGGTTGCGCCGAAAATGTTTTCACGATCGCAAATTAGCCGTGAGCTAGATACCTATTTCGGGAATGTTCGACATCCACATGAACGTAAACCCCCAAAATCCAGCCGTGTCGAGAAATCAGGCTCGCAGGTTGAGGCATCAATTGCCCGAATGCCACCTATCTGACTCAAACATCGCTTACGTCAGTGCGATGCACTGGAAGGAGCTGACGACGTCGTCCGGGCCTTTGGCGGCGAAGAAACTTTCGTAGTAGCCGGGGCCGAGATCCCAGTAGGGGCCTTTGTAATATTCGTCGCGATAAAACCGCCAGACGCCGCTGACCACGATGACGCAGCTTACCCGATCGTTCCAAAAATCGCCGATGTAATGGAAGCTCAAGTTCGTCCGCGCGTAAGCGCCTTTGAAGCCGATGTGATCGTAAAGGACGAGCTCCGGCAATCGAATGGCCTCCTGGGTCGGTTCGATGTTCACTTTGCCGGCGCCGCTCGCATGGTATCCAAGCGGGCCGAGTTTCCATTTCATGTCGATGATACAGCCATTATCCGGCGACAATTCAGTTTTCGGTATTTGTCTCATAAGCGGCGGAGGTTCGATGTCGATCTTGAGCCAGGCATCGCCCCCTGTCGAGAAGATTGAACCGCGGATTTGCGCGGATTTAGACGGATGACAGACGGCTTTCCATTCCTGTTTCCCTATCCGCGATATCCGCGTAATCCGTGGTTCAGATCAAATGTTCGCGGTTGTCGGAGCGGAGCCGGATGGTTTTGTTTTGCAAATTGTGCATCGCGCGGATGAGCCGCACAGTTTTGCTTTTGGCGCGCATCAAAATGGAATGGGTGATCGCGGTCGTGCCTTTTGATTTCACGCCGCGCAAAAGCGCGCTGTCGCTGATCCCGGTCGCGCAGAAAACGATATTCTCGCCTTGAGCGAGATCGTCGGCGGTGAAGACGCGCTCGAGATCTTTTTCGTAGCCGTCGGTGATGAGTTGTTTGCGCTCCTTCTCATCGCGCGGCCACATTTTGCACTGCATCTCGCCGCCGAGACATTTAATCCCCGCCGCCGCAAGCACTGCTTCGGGCGAACCGCCAATGCCCATGTAAAGATCGACATCGGATTCGGGTAACGACGGCGCCATGGCCGCAGCAATGTCGCCGTCGCCGATCATGCGCAGCGATGCGCCGGCCGCGCGGATTTGTTCGACGATCTCTTTGTGACGCGGCCGATCGAGCATCATCACGACCACGTCCTGGACACGTTTGTCCACGGCGCGCGCGACAATCGCCAGTGTTTCGGCGATTGGCGCTTCGATGTTCAGCGAATCGCCGCGTTTCTGCGTGTATTGAATCACGCGCGGCCCGTAGGCGAGCTTTGACATGTAAAACGACGGCACGTCGCGCAACGCGACTTTGACGCCTTCTTGCGGACTCGCGGCCGCGATACAACTGATCGAGTTCGGCGCGCCTTTGGAAATATTTGTTGTCCCGTCGATCGGATCGATCGCGATGTCGAACTGCGGCGCGCCGGGCAGCCAGGTGCCGAGCTGTTCGCCTTTAAAAATCCCGGGCGCTTCGTCTTTGATTCCTTCGCCAATGACGACTTCGCCGCAGATGTTCATGAGATCGAACATCCCGCGCATCGCGTCGCACGCCGCCGCATCCGCCGCTTCCTTGTCACCGCGCCCAAGCCAGCGCAATGAATTGAGCGCGGCCGCTTCCGTTGCGCGCACGAAATCGAACTCAATGATGCGTTCGATGTCGTGGTAGTTCTGCTTCGGAAGGCGATGCATCACGGAGCGGTAGATTGACGCACTCGTCAACGATGATCAAGGCGTGGATCAGAATTTGACTGGAACGACTGCCGGCACCCTGCGTTTGTAATCGTCGAACGCGGCGCCGAACTGTTCGCGCAAAAGTTTTTCTTCGCTGCGGACGCGGATCGCGGTGCCGACACCGTAAAGTGCGAGCGCTGCGACAAACGCGACCCAGTGGCTGTAGACGAGACCCGTTGCAATCAGCATACCCAACATTCCGGTGTAAATCGGATGCCGGACAAATCGATATGGTCCTTCGCGAATCAATTTGTGACCTTCGAGCACGCGCGCCTGCAAACTCCATTGCTTGCCGAGAACCCGCACCGCTGCGGAGCACACCCAAAGCGAACCGATAAGAAGCGTGACGGCGATCACGAGCAGCAGAAATTCAAACCAACGACCAAAAGCGAAGATCGACAGCCCCGGATGGCGATGACCCAGCCACACGAGAGCGAACGCCACGCTTTGTAAAGCAAGGCCAATGACGGAAGCAGGGTCGCTTCTTTTCGTTCCATCACGAGTGCGCTTCCTTTGCAGAATGAAAATGGCGGCGCACGCCGTCCAACCGGCAACGATCGCATAGAAGGAAAAAAGATGAAACGTGTGCGCGCTCAATTACTTGGACATTGATTGCGCTGGCTCTTCCATGTGCATTGCGCCGTGGTCGTGCCGCGACGGGCGAATGCGCAGGAAAACTTGAAATCCGTAGCCTGGTCCGCCGCCGTAGTAACGATCAAGTTCCTCTGGCCAAAAGTCGATCGTGAATTGTCCACCCAAACCGATGTCGATGTTATTTCCGTGGGAAAGGTCGCGCACGTAACCGATTGAAACGGCGTTGACGGGGAAGATTTCATTGAGATCCGCGGGCGCGAGCACCAGCTCGTGTCCTGATTTCTCGACCCGCTCCCAACGCCCGTAGACGGTGTCGCGCCCGCGCTGATAATTTGTCTCGATCAGCACCGACTCCGTTTTTCCCTCATGGGTGTCATCATTCTGTCCCCAAACCAGCGAGGCGGCCCAATTGGAATCGGGGCCGAGGCTCTTATTATATATGAGCGACGCCGTGGTTCGGTGCCGGTTCACGTCCGGCTCGAGTCCTTCCGGTCCCTTGATGTAGCCGTGCGAAACTTGCAGCGCCAGGTCAGGCGTTGGGTTCCATGAGATCCGTCCGCTGAATGAATCGAACCGCGGTCGGTCGAAGTCGTAACGGTTCTCATCCGGCTCGCGGCCCGTGAAAATGCTGCCTTCGATCTATCCGGATCGTCCATGGCCGACAATCGGTGCATGAACGTGGGCGGACCGAGCGCCGGCTCGCCCGGGTAACCGAAATATAAATATGCGCTAAGATCGTCGGTGAATTTTTGGGACAAACTTATTGAGAGTTCGTCAAACAAATCGTGTGGATGCTGGCGGTCGTGCAGCGGCTGGTCGTGCCAGGACTCGCCGCTTTGAAAGAGTAAAGGATAACCGCGGCCCTGTTCCGTGAGCGGGTCCAGACTCATCATGAGTCTCCCGCCAATTTGGGTTGTGTCGCTAAACGGATGCGAATACATCGCCATGATCCAGTTCGGCGCGTCGATGCGATCGTCGCCGCGGCGCGTGGTCACGTTGGTGTAGCGGGGAAAAATTCCGCCGTGCAACATCAGCATATCGTCGCTGAACATTTTCATGTACCCGTACATCGGGGTGGAGTCTGGAACCCAGGCGGTGCCGGAACTTTCCCGGTTCATCGGATCGGCAATGTTCACCGACGACTGCATCTTCATTTCCATTCCATGCTCGGCGTGTTCCGGCATGGCCATGCCGTTTGCGTTATGGGTCGCGTGTTCGCCGTGCATTTGATGCGCGGCATGTTCTGGATTCGGCATTGAATGTTCGGCTTTCGGCTTCGTTTCTTTTATCGGCACCAACGTCATTCCGCATTTGGGACATTGCCCTGGCTCGGACCGCACGATCTCGGGATGCATGGGGCAGGTGTATCGTTGCGCGCGTTGCACTGGCGGCGAATGGCTTGGCGTTGGCGCAGACTGGGCAAAGGCCATTGTGACGGCGAATGTCATCGCGCTGGCGATCAACATTAAAATTTGTTTTTTCATGAATGTTTGTCGAATTCGATTGGCTTTGTAGGGCAGACGCTCCGACTTCCGAATTAAGAAGCGGCAACCGGAGCGGTTGCCCTGCAACCGAGACGCGAAAGTTCGCGTCTTAAGCGAAGACAGGCGGAGCGTGCGCGCGCACGCTCCCCAGCAATTCCACGAATGACGTTGTGCCAGGCGGCCCGGTGTCGAGCGTTGCCGGCAGGAACGAAATCTTTGGCGCGGGAAAAACCGGAAGCGTATCAAGTGCAAGATCGACATGAACAAGGTCGACAATCGTCGGTGCAAGAATCTTTGCTGGCGTTGTCGAGACAGCGCGAAGAATTCTACAGCATTCCCGTTTTTGCCGCGAGCGCGCGAAACGCACAATGATTGGAAATCGCGATCCACGAGCAGATGGTAATCGCGACGATTAGGCAACGCGCCGTTGCTCTCACATCGGTTCAATCGCCGACGCGGCACCAATGCTCAAATGCTTTCTTTTGGATCGATAAGTGGCGCCACTGAGCCGGAAGTCACGCCTTCAGGCGGTACGACGTCAGGAATTTGGGGTGTAGTTGTCGATGTAGGCGCAAACTGCGGCTGTTTAATCCGTGTCGCCATCAACATCGCACTAAACAAGAGCCCGGCGGCAAGGTAATAGCCGGCGGCCGGTAGCTGAATTGAATGTTTTGGATCGATGAACCAGGCGAACGTCCACGAAAATAAAAACGGGCCGATGACGAAAGCGATTGAACGCAAACTCCCGATCGCGCCCTGCAACTCGCCTTGTTCGCGCTCACTTACGTGGTGCGTCATGATTCCCTGGGCAGCGGGGAAGGAAATATTCCACATCGAAATCACTGGAATCGACGCGATGTAGACCGCGCCGGTGCGGGCCGCGCCGGCGATGACCATACCGACGGCACCAAAAAATTGGCCGATATAAAGGGTCCGGCGTTCACCAAGCCAGGCAACGATTCGACCGGTCAGACCGCCGGAGATGGCAGCGGTGCAAATGCCGACGACGACGAGCGACTCGCCGATGCTCCGCGGGCCCCAGCCAAAACGGTAAATGGCATAGAGCGCCCAGATCGCGAAAATTTCGTGCGAGACGTAGGCCAGAAACTGAATGGTAGCGAGTTTCCACAAATCGGGATGCGAGCGAAGCAGCGTAAGTGAACCGACCGGATTCGCGCGCCGCCAGCTGAAGTCTTTTCGCTGATCGCGCGAGAGCGATTCTGGCACGAATAAGAATCCGTATAGCCAATTCGTTAGGCTGAATCCAGCCGCGACCCAAAATGCCGTTCGCGGATTCGTATTACCGACAAGTCCGCCGACAGCAGGTCCCAAGGTAAAGCCGATTCCAAAGGCGGCGCCAATGACGCCGAAAGCGCCGGCGCGTTTTTCTTTTGGTGTAACGTCGGCGATGTAAGCGAAGGCAGTTGGAATGCTCGAAGCCGTAATCCCGGAAATGATTCGGCCGAGGAAAAGCCAGCCGATCGTTGGCGCAAGCGCCATCACTACGTAATCAAGGCCGAGGCCGAGGCTGGAGAGTAGCAGTACCGGGCGCCGACCGACACGATCGGACAAAACGCCGATCACCGGTGAGAAAAAAAACTGCATCGCTGCGAACACAGTCAGAAAAATGCCGTTCCAGTTCGCCGCCCGGGTCATGTCGTTGTTCAAAAAGCTCAGGACCAACTTTGGGAGAACGGGAGCGATCAGGCCGAGCGCGAGCATGTCGAGCATGACCGTGACAAAGATGAAAGCGATGGCGGCCTGGCGGTTTCTCATGATGAGAATCGCCGCTATTTTTACTTGTCACTAGCCACTTGTCACTCGTCACTTCTATCGTGCCGCCGCTTTCTTATCGCTCACCGAAAACCGAAGTGCGCGAGAGCAAAATTCATGGGTGCGGATTATTTGCCAAAGCCGACATTGCCAGAGGGGAGATCGTAGCGATCAAAGGCGGACACATTGTCGATCGCGAGACTTTGCGACGGGAAATTATGCCGCGGCTTGGGCCGGTCGAAATTCAGATCGACGACGATTTATTCATCGCGCCGGTGAATGCCGACGAACGCGACTTGTCGATGTTGTATAGCAATCATTCCTGCGATCCGAACATCGGTCTCCGGGGCGAGATCACTTTCGTGGCTATGCGCAACATTCACGCCGGCGAAGAGCTGACCCACGATTGGGCGATGACCGACGATGACGATTACTCCGTCGAATGCAATTGCGGTGCGAGCAACTGTCGCAAAACCTTGACGGGCAAGGATTGGCAGCGGCCGGAAGCGCAAAAGAAATACGCCGGATATTTCTCGGCCTATCTGGCGGCAAAAATTTCCAATCATTCTCGCGCAGCGGGAACGGAATTGACGTAGCCGCACGCAATCGGGTACAACGATCCGCCAAACGCACCGTTCAATTTTCCCGGTCAAAGATTCTGGTAACGACGAAGGCAATTGGAGCTTCGAATTACCACGACATGGCCGCATCATTCTCGTCCGCAGTCAGAAGAGTGGGGAAGTTCTACGCAAATCACCTGGAATGGTGAAAAGTTTGTTGAAGAAAAATAAGCAGCGTGACGCCGCACCCACTTAACACAATGAGTTCGTTTCGGTATTCGTGCTTTGTGTTTGCGACCGCCTTTGTGCTCGCCAGCTGCGGCGAACCAGAAAAACCAAGGGCGGCTGCGATCAACGCCAATGCTGCGCCAGTTGGTTCGTCGTTCGATCAGGTCGGCAAAGTGGGTTTGTATCTGGGTGAATCCTGCACATCGCAAATCATGTTCGTTTTTCACTCTGGAAGATCGACATCGATCTCACTCGCCGCGCCGTTTCGCGTCTCAAGAATTCTGACGGACGCGGCGCACGATTACAAAACCGTGCACGTCTGGGGGAAATGGCGGCGCGGCAAGACGGCGGGCTGCTCTTACGTTGAAGCGGCGCAAGTCGAAGTCCAGAAATCGTTCTGGTAATTGAATCGCTGCTAAGGCGGCGCAATCTTCAATACCGGTAATGTTCGGACTTGAATGGTCCTTCGACCGGAACGCCGAGGTAATCGGCTTGTGCTTTGCTGAGTTTAGTTAGTTTGACGCCGATTTTTTCCAGGTGCAGGCGCGCGACTTCTTCGTCGAGCTTCTTGGACAAAACGTAAACACCGACTTTGTAGGTGTCGCGGTTTTTCCAGAGGTCGAGCTGGGCGAGCACTTGATTCGAAAATGAATTCGACATGACGAAGCTCGGATGACCGGTCGCGCACCCGAGATTTACCAAACGCCCTTCGGCGAGGAGGAAAATTTCGTGGCCGTCCGGGAAGGCATACTTGTCCACGCCTTGTTTAATGTTTGTTCTCTTCACGCCTTTGCCCGCGTTTAGAGCGTCGACCTGAATTTCATTGTCGAAGTGGCCAATGTTCGCGACCACGGCCTGATCCTTCATTCGCTGCATGTGTTCGAGCGTGATCACGTCCGTGTTGCCGGTCGCGCTGATATAAATGTCGCCGCGGCCGAGCGTATCTTCGATCGTGGTGACTTCGTAGCCTTCCATCGCGGCCTGGAGCGCGTTGATCGGGTCGATCTCGGTGATGACGACGCGCGCGCCCTGACCACGGAGCGATTGCGCGCAGCCTTTGCCGACGTCGCCGTAACCACATACCACCGCGACTTTGCCCGCGACCATGACATCGAGCGCGCGATTTAGTCCGTCGATCAGCGAATGCCGGCAACCGTAGAGATTGTCGAACTTCGATTTGGTGACGGAGTCGTTGACGTTGATCGCCGGAACCAGGAGCCGGTGGTCCTGATGCATTTTGTAAAGACGATGCACGCCGGTAGTCGTTTCCTCGGAAACGCCGCACCAATCTTTCGCTATCTCGTGCCAGCGATACGGATTCTCGCGCAGGATCTCGAGCAAGAGATCTTTGATGACTTGTTCTTCCTTGTTGGCCGATTTTGTCTTGGCCCAATCGCTGCCTTCTTCGAGCTCGTAACCTTTGTGGATCAGCAAGGTCGCGTCGCCGCCGTCATCGACCACGAGCTGCGGACCTTTACCATCGGGATGCGAGATCGCCTGATAAGTCGACCACCAATATTCTTCGAGCGATTCACCTTTCCACGCGAAGACGGACACACCGGCTTTCGCGATCGCCGCGGCCGCGTGGTCCTGGGTTGAAAAAATATTGCACGAAGCCCAGCGCACGCTCGCCCCAAGATCGATCAGTGTTTCGATCAACACCGCGGTCTGGATCGTCATGTGCAGCGAGCCAGTAATGCGAACACCGGCGAGCGGTTTTTGGGGCGCGTACTTCTCGCGAATCGCCATCAGTCCGGGCATTTCCTTTTCCGCGATCGAAATTTCTTTCCGGCCCCAATCCGCCAGGTTGATGTCTTTAACTTTGAAATCCTGCTTCGCGTTCGTCTTGGCTGCGCTGATCATAAAATCTATTTCACCGCTTTCTTTAGTTCGTCCGCTTTATTGGCGCGCTCCCAAGTGAGAGCGTCGAGATCATCGATGCGGCCGAAGTGGCCGTAGTTCGTCGTCTTTCGATAAATTGGACGGAGCAAATTCAACTGCCTGATGATCTCGGCCGGTTTGAAGTTGAAAACTTCGCAGACGGCGCGCTCGAGTTTTTCCTCATCCACTTTACCGGTGCAGAATGTGTCGATGCTGACGCTGACTGGATCGGGGTGTCCGATGGCGTAGGCGAATTGAACTTCGCAGCGATCGGCGAGGCCTGCGGCAACCACATTTTTTGCAACCCATCGGCCCATGTATGCGGCGCTGCGATCTACTTTGCTCGGATCTTTTCCCGAGAACGCGCCGCCGCCGTGGCGTCCCATTCCGCCGTAAGAATCGACTATAATTTTTCGGCCGGTAATGCCGGCGTCGCCTTCCGGGCCACCGATGACAAAGCGGCCGGTGGGATTAATTAGAAAGGTTGTCTTCGCGTCGAGCCACTCCGGTGGCATTACTTTTTTGATCAGCAATTCGATCAGCGTTTCCCGAATCTCTTTTTGTTTAACGTCGGCCGCGTGCTGAGTGGAAACGACAACCGCGGATGCGCGCACCGGTTTGTGGCCGTCGTACTCTATTGACACTTGCGTCTTAGCGTCAGGACGCAGCCAGGGAATTTCGCCGACTTTGCGCAGGCGTGTTAGCTCACGGCCGAGTTTGTGCGCGAAGGAAATTGGCGCCGGCATGAGCTCCGGTGTTTCGTCGCAGGCAAAACCGAACATCAGTCCTTGATCGCCGGCGCCCTGTTCGGCTGTAGCCTTGCCTTCGGCAGCGGCTTGATCGACGCCTTGTTTGATGTCGCGCGATTGCTCGGTGATTTCGCAAACAACACGGCACGTATCTGCGTGAAAAATGCAATCGCCGTTTACGTAACCGATGTTGCGAACGGCTTCGCGGACTCGCTCGACGTAATCGAACTTGGCATTGCTTGTGATCTCGCCCGCGAGGACGACGAGATTGCCTTTGGCAAGAGTTTCACAGGCGACGCGGCTGAGCGGATCCTGTTCGAGGCAGGCGTCGAGAATGTAGTCGCTAATTGTGTCGCAGACTTTATCGGGGTGACCTTCGGTGACGGATTCGGAGGAGAAGATATAGCGACGCGACATAACAAACAGTGACGGGTGACTAGTAACGAGTGATAAGAACAGTCAAGTTGCCAGCAACATATTGACCGATCATGATATGTAGATATATCGTCTCAGCAGAGCGATGACGTCAACCATTAATTTGTTGCGCCTGCTGGCCGATCCGACCCGGCTGCGGTTGCTGCTCTTGCTGGAACAAGAAGAGCTTTCGGTGGCGGAGCTGCAGCAAATCCTGAACATGGGCCAATCGCGCATCTCCAGTCATCTCGCCCAATTGAAACGCGCCGGTGTGGTAACAGATCGTCGGTCAGGAAAAAATGTTTACTACGGCGCGACTAGAATCGCCGGCCGGAATGGTACTCGCGGCCGCGTGCAACAAATGATCGAGATTCTCGCGCGCGAAATTCCCGAGACCGCGCGCGATCGAACGGCCTTGAAGCTCACGTTGCGCAAACGCCAGGACAAAGCGCGTGAGTATTTCGACGAATTGGCCGGCAAGTTCGGCCGGAGCTACGTGCCGGGGCGTTCGTGGCGAGCGCTCTCGCACGCGCTGATCTCGCTCGTTCCACGACTGACGATCGTCGATCTTGGCGCAGGCGAAGGAACCCCTTCCCAGTTGCTGGCCAAGAGCGCGCGCAAAGTTATCGCGATCGATAATTCGCCGAAGATGGTCGAGTTCGGTTCGAAGCTTGCGAAGAAACACGGTTTCAAAAATCTCGAGTACCGGCTGGGCGACTTGGAAGATCCGCCGGTCACGAAAGACAGCGTGGATTTCGTGCTCTTGAGCCAGGCTTTGCATCACGCGATCAAGCCGGAACGAGCGATTCAGGGTGCACACCGCATTTTGAAAAGGAATGGCCGCGTCGTTGTGCTGGACTTATTAAGTCACCGCTTCGAGAAAGCGCGCGAGCTTTATGCCGACCGCTGGCTCGGTTTTAGCGAGGTAAAATTGCATCAGCTGCTCGAACACGCGGGTTTTCGCGACATCGAAGTGAGCGTGGTCTCGCGAGAGAAACAGAACCCGCAGTTTCAAACGATTTTCGCCACCGGTGTTAAGTGAACGGTGCGTTGAATTTGCCTGTCTAAACGTTGGCGATGAAGGATAATCAGGCGAATCTTTTGCTATGAGCGGCTTCTTCGAAGAACTGAAGCGGCGAAAAGTCTATCGCGTAGCGATCGCGTACGCAGTTGGAAGCTGGGCGCTCGCGCAAGGTCTTGCCCAAGTGCTTCCGGTTTTCGACATTTCGAACTCGGTGATCCGTGTCGTCATCGCGCTGTTGCTGATCGGTTTTCCGGTCGCGCTCGTGCTGGCTTGGGTATTCGATGTCACGCCGCAAGGGATCAAAGCGACGCCGACGATTGCTGCGTCGGGAGCGCATCGCCGCCGGAACGTGATGATGCTTGTCGCCACCGGTGTGATAATTTCCGCCGCCGCTGGTTTCTTTCTCCTCCCGCGCGCGTCAGCCCGCAAGATCGACAAATCAATTGCGGTCCTTCCATTTGAAAATTTGAGCGACGAAAAGGGGAACGCTTATTTCGCCGACGGAATTCAGGACGACATTCTCACCAACCTTTCGAAAATCGGTGACCTAAAGGTAATTTCGCGCACGTCGGTAATGCCTTATCGCGGGCACACCTCTAATATTCGCGAAATCGCAAAAACGCTCGGCGTTTCCTCCGTTCTCGAAGGCAGCGTTCGTCGCGAAGGCAATCGCGTGCGGGTCAACGTCCAGCTGATCAACGCCAACAACGACGAGCACCTTTGGGCGAACAATTACGATCGCGACTTAACCGATGTTTTCGCGATCCAAACCGATCTCGCGCGCGAAATTGCGGGCGCGTTACAGGCAAAGCTTTCTCCGACGGAAAAAGCGCAGATGGAGCGCAAGCCAACCGAGAACGGCGAGGCCTATCTCGCTTTTCTGCAGGCTCATACACTTTTTTTCCAAAGCATGGAGGATTTGGAGAAATTGAAGCAGGCCGAACAACTTTACGAGCGCGCCATCCAGCTCGACCCAAAATTTGCGCTCGCCTTTGCACGCTGGTCACAGCTGGAGAGCTGGCTGGTTCATTCATTCGAACGCACCGCGGAGCGTCGACAAAAAGCGCGCACACTGGCGCAGCAGGCTTTGCAATTACAGCCCGACCTGCCGGAGGCGCATCTCGCTATGGGATTTTCGCTCTATTACGGCGACAACGATTTCGAGGGAGCGCTCAAAGAGTTCGAAATCGCACAGCGCGGTTTGCCTAACGAGGCCGAGGGTTATCTCGCCCTCGGGTCGATCCAGCGCCGCATGGGGAAATGGCCGGAATCGAACGCCAGTCTCGAGAAAGCAGCCATTCTCAATCCGAAAGACAGTTGGGTGCTTCAAAATCTCGCTCTCAGTTACGCGACGCTGCGCGATTTCGGGGCGGCTAATAAAACGATCGACCGCGGGCTGAAAGTAAGTCCAGACAACCTTGGACTTTGGGAGATCAAAGCCAAGCTGGCTGTCGCCGAAAAAGGTGACCTGAGTGTTTCTGAAAAAGCGTTTCAAGCGGCGAAATCGATCCCGATGAATGACGAGACCAAACTCAGGATTGCCGGCGGGCGCGTGGATGTTTTTCTTTTGGAACGGAAATACCAGGAAGCATTGCAGGAAGCGGAAAGCCTGTCGGATGGTCTCCTCTCAGGGATTCCCCAGGCGCTGTGCGGCAAATATTATCTCATCGGATTCGCGCGAAAAGCGCTCCACGACGAAGCCGGCGCGCGGGCGGCCTTGTTGAAAGCAAAAGACCTTGTTGAAGTGCTACTGAAACAGAGTTCCGATTCGCCGGACCTGCATATCCAGCTTGCGAAAGTTCTGGCTTATCTCGGAGAAAAAGACGCCGCGCTCACTGAAGCGCGGCGCGCTACCGAAATACTTCCGGAGAGCAAAGACGCTTTTGGTGGTCCGGAAATCACGGAAGGCGTGGCCGAAGTTTATGCCACCGTGGGCGAAAACGCGCGGGCAATTGAGCTTTTGGAGGGTTTATTAAGCCGGCCAAGTCCCGTGACTGTAGCGCTTCTCAAGCTTAGTCCGGCGTGGGATCCCCTTCGCAAAGATCCGCGCTTTCAGGCGTTGATCGACAAGTACGGTGCGAAAGTTTAGCGCCGCGATTTTTTTTCTACTTCTTGTTTCCACCGCCAAAGCGCAGTGGAGGCAAATTTCGACCCAATCTGAGGCATCGCCCCTGCGCGGACTCGAACATCGCTACATCGTGGTCGAAGATTCTGCCGCCGGCGATCGGGCCTCGCTTGAGTTCGCGATTTTTTCAACAAAATCGTGCCGGCTGCGCGTCATCGATCAACCGAGTGAGCCGCGACAGGATTTGGAAGAAGTGATGAGCCGCGGAAATTTTCTGGCCGCGGTGAACGGCGGTTATTTCGATCCGGATTACAAACCGATCGGACTCCTGATTTTCGATGGAACGATTATCGCGCCGCTGCAAAAGGCTCGTTTACTCAGCGGCGTGCTTAGCGCGTTGGCGAAGAAGGTTCAAATTTCGCGCGTCGCTGAGTTTTCGATGACGCAAAAACCGGAGGCCGCGGTGGAGTCCGGTCCGATGCTTGTCGATCTTGGTAAATCGGTGCGCGGTTTGGAATCAACCCGCGCAGCACGCCGCACTTTTGCAGCCGTTGGAGCGGGGGACAAAGCCGCTTTGGGATTTTGCTCGGACGCGACCCTGGCGGATCTCTCGAGCATCCTTGCCGCCACGCTGACCTCCGATTTTAAGATTCAACGGGCGCTCAATCTCGATGGGGGCTCTTCCAGCGCGTTTTGGTTTAAGCGGGCGAATGGAAGTGCATTTTCCATCGCCGAGGAAAAACCGGTGCGCGATTTTGTGGCGATTGTTCCGCGTTGAAAGAGCGCTCTGATTCCGATCCCGCAGTCGCGGGAGACGAATCCCTCACAGAGGTGATGGATGACACAAATTAATCCGTGTAGTCTTCGCTTCGATTGAGAGATCCCTCATCCCGCAGCCGCGGGATTCGGGATGACAGCATGAGAACGTTCGGCGGCTTCAAATTTGGCAGCGAATTCTTTTACGGAGAAGTTCGCGGAGAAGATGTTCAGGTTTTGGCAAAGCCTTACTGGATCGACATTCAACCGACTGGTGAAGCCCGGAAGGTCGCACAAGTTGATGTCCATTTGCCGGTCGCGCCGTCCAAGCTCATCGCGGTCGGGCTGAACTACGCCGACCACATTGCCGAAATGAAACGAACGCCGCTCGGAACGCCCTTGATTTGGTTCAAAGCGCCGAGCTCGCTCTTGCCGCACAACGGCACCATCGAGATCGCATTTCCAGAGCATCAAACCGACTTCGAAACCGAACTGGGAATCGTGATTGGGTGTCCCGCCAAAAGTGTCCCGACTGACCGAGCCCTCGATTTTGTTTTTGGTTACACTATCGGCCTCGACATTAGCGACCGCGATTTACAGAAGTCGGAAAAACAATTCGGGCGCTGCAAATCGTTCGACACCTACACGCCAATCGGCCCGTTCGTTTACAGCGATGTCGACGTTCGCGATCTGTCGCTGGAATTGCGTCAAAACGGCAAAGTGCGGCAGAAGGCGCGCACGAGTCAGATGATTTATTCGGTCAGGGAGATCGTTTCCTTTGCCAGCCAATCGCTGAGCTTGATGCCTGGCGATGTGATTTTGACCGGAACTCCGTCGGGCGTCGGACCGATCCATGCCGGAGACGAATTGGAAGCGCGCGTCGGTGATTGGCCGCCGCTGCGGAATCGCGTGATCAATGCGCGGTGATTCTTAATCGACCGTTACATCCTCGGACGACGCCTCATGCGAACTATAAGTGACGTTCGCGCCCAAGCGGAGCGTCGCTCAAGAAAAGTGAAAACTTTTGCTCGACTCGCGTCCAACCGATTTGGAATAAAGGAGATGTGCCGAGCAGTTAATTCAACTCCGCCGACATTATGAAAACATTGCTTACTCTCTGTCTCAGCTTCCTCGCATTGAGCGCGTTTGCTCAGCCGCCACAGCGGCCCGCGCAACAGCCGCCGCCACCACCGGGACCGCCCGCGGCAGGTGCACCTGCCCAGCCCGGTGCTCCAGCGCAACAACCGCCCGGCGCTCCCGCGCAACCGGGCGCACCGATACAACCACCTGCCGGCGTGCCGCCAGGCGCACCGGGAATGTCACCCGCTGGTCCGGTTGGCGCTTCTCCTGCCGGCGCAGCGGCGCCGGGAGCAACGGTTACTGCGACGTTGAGTCCAGCAGCAACCGCGGCACCCACTCCCGAAGTGAGCGGTTGGAGCAGCAACTTCATCATCGATAATTTTCGCAAGGGCGGTCCGATCATGTGGCCGATTCTTCTCGTCTCGATTGTCGCCTTGACCGTTGTTATCGAGCGAATCTTTTGGTGGGGCGGGCGCTGGTTCCGGCGCGATCCGAAACGGATCGAAAAGGTTTTCACGGCGATCGAAGTCGGCGATGTTGCCGAAGCGTCGCGGCTGTCGCGCGATTCACGCGATCCAGTTCTGCGCATGATGTGGAATGGTTTGAACCATCAGCACGCGTCGTTGCAGGGCGCGTTGCAGGTTGCGGCCGGTATCGAGATCAAACGCGCGGGCCGATTCCTGGTTGTGATGGACACGTTGGTCACCCTCGCCCCGTTGCTCGGTTTGTTGGGAACGGTCACCGGATTGATCCGGTCTTTCCGATTCTTGGGCAACGAAGAATTGGCTATTCAGGCTGTTACCGGCGGTATCGCGGAGGCACTCATCGCCACCGCTTGCGGTCTCGGCATCGCCATCTTCTCGCTGATTCCGTTTAACTTTTTCACCTCGCGCGTGTCTAACTTAGAGTTCGAACTGCAAACCGGGGCCACAAACCTCGAAGTTATGCTGGAAGCCCAAAGTAAGGAACGCCGTGAAGTCGCGATCGGTCATGCACCCAGTACACCCAGTTCGGCCAAGGGCTCGTCCATCTAGGATTTTTTATGCGCGTCAGCTCGCCAGTTCCTCATAAGAAGGCGCGGATCGAGATCATTCCGTTGATCGACATCATGTTCTTTCTGCTGGCGAGTTTTATGATGGTGAGCCTGAGCCAGGTGCACATGAAGGGCATGAAAGTGAACCTTCCCACCGGCCAGTCCGGCGAAACGCAGTCGAAAAAGGATTATATCAGCGTCTCAGTCGACTCCAACGGTAACCCGTATTTCGACAAGACCGAAATGACCTACGACACGCTCACCGCCAAACTGAAACAAGTTCACGACGAGAATCCGGAAGCGAAGGTATTCATTCGTGGCGATGCGGACTCGGTTCACTTTAATATTATCCGAGTTCTCGACATCTTGCGGTCGGTTGGCTTTTACAAGGTCGCTTTCGAAATCAAGAGTGAAGCGCTCAAGGGAGTGCCCGGATCAGGAAGATAACCAACCATGCCTGGACCGCTTCTTTATCGACCGCCTCCGCGCTGGCAATTCTGGGCCGCTCTCGGCGGCGCGATTGCGATCCATCTGGCCTCGGTGGGCATCGCGGCAATTAAACACGAACCTCCGGCTGTCGATCTTTCGAATATTCCAACAGCGACAGTGGAAGCGACACTGCAACCGGAAGATCAACCGACGCCGCCACCGGAAGATATTCCGATTCCCGAGCCCCCCCCGATTCCCGAAGTAGCGCCGGAGTTTCACGAAGAAAAACCGCCACCACCGAAGAATGTGGCCAAGCCTGCTGGTCCGGTGAAGGCGCCGCAAGCAGGGGTACCAGGAACGATGTCGATCTCTGGCGCTAAAGCAGTGGCGATCTTTGCTCCCAAACCGGATTACCCGTACGAAGCTCGCAGCCGCCACGTCATGGGCAGCGGTGTTGCCGTACTCAGTGTTGATACGGCCAGCGGCAATGTGACGGACGCGACGATGGCGCAATCCATCGGCAGCCCGATTCTGGACAACGCGACCACCAGCACATTCAGACGCTGGCGATTTCAACCGGGAAAAGTTGCCCCGAAAGTGAAAGTCCCGATTACCTATACAATGACGGGCGCGTCCTACTAACTTTATGCAAGTTGCTTCACCTATTCCGCACAAACGCGCGCGGATCGAGATCATTCCATTGATCGACATCATGTTCTTTCTGCTGGCGAGTTTTATGATGGTGAGTTTGAGCCAGACTCACATGAAAGGGATTAAGGTCGCCTTGCCATCGGCGCAGGCGCCACCGCCGAACCAAGTAAAGGACTATGTGTCAATCCGCGTTGGCGCCGGTAACGCCGTCAGTTTCGAAGGGCAATATGTCCAGGACGAGGAAATCATGTCGCGGCTCTACCGATTGCATGAAGCGAATCCCAATATCAAAGTTTCGATCAGCGCCGAAGGCATGGCGCGTCATGGTGACGTAGTTACTGTGCTCGATAAAGTCCGACGAGCCGGGATCCAAAAGGTCGGCTATCAAATCCGCGCGGCCCAAGGTGGTCCCGCCGCTGCGCCCGGCACTCCTGGTGCTCCCGGCGCGCCGCCTCCACCTCCGGCTCCTCCGCGTTAATTGTCGATATTGCTGAGCGCGTCACGCAGTCCGGCAATCGCTTTTGCACGGTGACTGATCTTGTTTTTTAATTCAGGCCCCATTTCGGCAAACGTCTGCTCGAATCCATCCGGTTGAAAAACCGGATCGTAACCGAAGCCGCCGGTTCCCCGGGGCGCATCGGCAATGTTCCCTTCGGCTACGCCTTCGAACGTGCCGAGCAGTTTTCCGTTCTGCGCTAACGCGATTACGCACCGGAACCGCGCCGACCGTTGATCTGGCGCAATGTGTTTCGTGCTTAATTCACGAAGCAATTTGTCGACGTTCTCCGCATCGTTCGCGCTTTCGCCGGCGTAGCGCGCTGAATAAATTCCCGGCGCACCTCCCAGCGCGTCGACCTCTAGGCCGGAATCATCGGCAATCACGAGTAGATGCTTGCCGCGCCGTGGGTCCGAGCCGGACGGGCGTTTGGCGAAGGCTGGTCGATCTCGTGACGCAGCGATTGCCTTCAAACTGGCGTTCTCCTCGAACGTTTTTCCGATTTCTTCCGGAGTCCCAATTTCTGGAAACGAATTGAGATCGATCACTTCAAAATCGCGGCCCAGAAGTTCGCGAAGCTCGCGGCTCTTATCTCGATTGCGCGTCGCAAACAGCAAATCCATTTTCTTTTTCTGTTTTCCTGCTTTCCTGATTGATAATCCGATGAGCAGTGACTGCCGCAAACCATATCCGTTCGATCAGATCGAGCCCAAGTGGCAGGTGATCTGGGACGAGCGCCAGATTTTTCACGCACCTAACTCGGGCGAGAAAAATTTCGATTCGCGTAAACCGAAATTCTACGTGCTTGATATGTTTCCGTATCCGAGCGGCGCCGGTCTGCATGTCGGGCATCCGGAAGGTTACACCGCGACCGACATCATCGCGCGTTACAAGCGAATGCGCGGGTTTAATGTCTTGCATCCCATGGGCTGGGACGCGTTCGGTTTGCCGGCCGAACAGTACGCGATCAAGAGTGGCCAGCATCCGGCCGTCACAACGCGCGAGAACGTCGCCAAGTTTAAATCGCAGCTGAAACGGATCGGTTTTTCCTACGATTGGCAGCGCGAGATCAACACCACCGATCCTGGTTACTTCAAATGGACGCAGTGGATCTTTCTTCAAATTTACAATTCCTGGTTCAATCCGAAGACGAACAAGGCCGAGCCGATCAAAACGTATCGTGGTAAAAATCCGGACGAAGTTCGGCTCGCCTATGTGGCCGACGTTCCGGTGAACTGGTGTCCTGAGCTCGGCACAGTCCTGGCGAACGAAGAAGTGGTCGATGGAAAGAGCGAAGTGGGCGGATTTCCCGTCGTCAGGCGACCGATGCGGCAATGGATGTTGCGCATCACCGCCTTCGCGGAGCGCTTGATCAACGAATTGGAAGGCCTCGATTGGCCTGAAGGAATCAAATTACTCCAGCGAAATTGGATCGGCCGCAGCGAAGGCGCGGAGATCGATTTTAAAATCGAGAATCAGGACGCAAAAATTCGCGTTTTTACGACCCGCCCAGACACGCTTTACGGCGGGACGTTCCTGGTGCTCGCACCAGAACATTCACTGGTCGACTTAATCGTGACCGAGGAACAGTGGCCGGCGGTTCGCGCATATCGAGAGAAGACCGCTCGCAAAAGTGATCTCGAACGAGCGGAGCTTACGAAAGAAAAGACCGGCGTTTTTACGGGCGCATACGCAGTCAATCCCGCGAACAGCAAAAAGATTCCAATCTGGATCGCCGATTATGTGCTGCTCGGTTACGGTACCGGCGCGATCGGGGGCGTGCCCGCGCACGACGAACGCGATTTGGAATTCGCGAAGAAATTCGATCTGCCGATTGTCGAGGTTGTTCAGCCAACAGGAAAAGAACCAGCAATTGGATTTACCGGCGAAGGCATCGCAATCAACTCGCCGATCATCAACGGCCTAACGAGCGCGCAGGCGAAAAGGAAGATCGCTGCCTGGCTGGAGGAGCGTGGCCAGGGAAAGCGCGCGATTAATTATAAACTCCGCGACTGGCTTTTTTCGCGGCAACGTTATTGGGGCGAGCCGTTCCCAATCGTTTGGGAGTCCGAGGCGGACGGGCAGCATCGAAAACATCGCGCGCTCGATCAAACTGAATTGCCGGTGGTGCCGCCTCCGTTGGAAGATTACAAGCCGACCGGCACCGGCGAACCGCCACTCGCCAAAGCCAAGGATTGGATTCGTTACTCAAAAGAGGCCGCGCGCGAAACGAACGTGATGCCGCAATGGGCTGGCTCGTGTTGGTATTACTTGAGATTTTGCGATCCGTGGAACGACAAGCGGTTCGTTGGCGAAAAGGCCGAAAAATATTGGATGGGCGGACCGAAACCTGGCGGAGTCGATCTCTATGTTGGTGGGACTGAGCATGCTGTCCTGCATCTGCTTTACGCGCGCTTCTGGCACAAAGTGCTCTTCGATCTCGGCTACGTTTCCAAACCGGAACCGTTTCAGCGTTTAGTGAATCAAGGAATCATTCTCGGCGAAGACAATCAGAAAATGTCGAAGTCCAGGGGAAACATCGTCAATCCGGACGACGTGATCGAACAATACGGCGCGGACGCGTTTCGTTGTTACGAAATGTTCATGGGTCCGCTCGAGCAAATGAAACCTTGGAGCATGCGCGGCGTGGAAGGCATCGCCCGGTTTCTTGCCCGAGTCTGGCGGTTGATGATGTCGGAGAATCAGGCCGGCAAATGGGAATTATCGTCCGCTGTGCAGGATGTCGATCTTACCAAGGCGCAGCAGAAAATCCTGCATGCGACGATCAAGAAGGTGACCGGCGACATCGAGTCGCTCTCGTTTAACACCGCGATCTCGCAGATGATGATTTTTGTCAACGCGTTTACCACTGCGGAATCGATACCGCTTTCGGCGATGCAAACGTTTCTCATCCTGCTCAATCCTTTCGCGCCCCATTTGAGTTCCGAGCTGTGGGAAAACGTGAAGTTACCTGGTCAAATCACCGAACAGCCATGGCCGGGTTACGACGAAAAGTTTCTGATCGAAGACGAAGTCGAAATCGTGATTCAGGTGAATGGGAAAGTGCGAGACCGAATGAACATGTCGATCCAGGCGAGCGAAGAGGAATTGAAAGCAGCGGCACTCGCCAATCCGAAAATTCAGCAGCTCATTGCCGGCAAGATCGTCCAAAAGACGGTCATCGTTCCGAAGAAATTGGTGAACATCGTCGTATGAGAAAAATTTGGAAGGAATTCAAAGAATTCGCGATCAAAGGAAATGCGGTCGATCTGGCCGTTGGCGTGATCATTGGGGCGGCTTTCACCGGGATCATCAATTCGCTGGTTAAAGACATCATCATGCCGCCACTGAGTTTGCTTACGGGCGGGCTCGATTTCTCGAACAAGTTTATGATTCTCCGCGCGGCCAAGGACGGGAGCATGAATTTCAACACGCCGGCGGACGCGGCCAAAGCCGGTGCGATTACGTTGAATTACGGCAACTTTATTACGCTCGCGATCAATTTCCTCATCGTGGCGGGCGCCGTTTTCTTGATAGTGCGCGCGATCAATCGCTTGAAGCAGCCTAAACACGCCGAGCCGGTCATCAAAGATTGTCCGGCTTGCGCGATGACCATTCCAATCAAAGCGACCCGTTGCCCGCATTGCACGACCGAGTTTGCCGGGCAAACGGGCGCTTAAACTGGCGCGCAGCCTGCTGCCAATACTGGGGTGAAAGGACGCCCCGGATATTTTCCTTATGGCGAATAATTACTTGCCCGGCAGAAGTTCGATGGTATCTGAGGCCGCGGTGTTGCAAATGTCTAAAAGCCTTAACCTTACAATAGTTCTTGCTGTTGGTTGTATCCTCGTTGGTTGCGCGGAACAATCTGTGGTGCAGAAACCCTTGGCTGCTGTCGAAGCCGCGAACTCGCACCTTGGCCGCATGCCCAATGTCCGCACGACCGCTTATACGCGGATCGAAAAAGGCGGACACCGAAACGCGCTCGGCAAATATTTATCCGGCCATCATGTCATGAGCGCTGCCTCCGATTGGTCGCGCTTTCCTCTTGGCACCCGGTTCCAAATCGTCGACACGAAAGAAGAATTTATTATCGACGATTACGGGACGGCGTTGATCGGCACCAGCACGATCGATCTTTACAAGCCGACCAACCTGGAGATGAAACGCTGGGGCGTGCGCAATGTCGACATCAACATTCTGCAGTGGGGCTCCGAGGAGCAAAGTCTCAAAGTGCTGGGCCCACGGTCAAAACATCAGACACCTCGACGCATGATCGCGGCGCTTCAAAAAAAGAACGTCGTTCGTGCCTCGAAGGTAGCTAGCGCTTCCAAGCAAGCTGTCGCTCGGACCTCCTCCAG
>QHPY01000172.1 GCA_003219215.1 Verrucomicrobiota bacterium
GACCATTCGGATTAACGTTAGCGTAGTTATAGAAAGCGCGCACAAACGCGATCCGGTCGTTGGTATAGGGTGCCCTCCAGTCTCTCGGCTCAGCAGGCCGAAGCACATCGTAGTCGTAACCAAGCAGTTGCTGACGGCGCACAATGTCCTCCATCGGGACGCGCGCGGCGTTTCGCAGCATGTCGTAAAGCACCATGAAGGTGGTCGTCCGTCCGCGGCCCGCTTCACAGTGAAAATGCGCCCACCCATTCTCCGGAAGCGCGCGCACCGCGAGAATAAATCCATCGACTTCATTATCAAGAGGCCGGCAATGATCCGTTACAGTGACCCGCACATAAGCCGTCTGATTGGGCTTAACAAACTCACGTTCCGTGCTCGCAGGCCCGACGATCACATTCTGCGGCATACTCGGAGTAGCACCGGGTTTTTTAACGGCAGCGCCCGGCCTAACAACGATTTTACTCCCAAGCTTGAGCGATTCTACCCGTGCCCTCTCATCTGCCTCGATTGCGCCTTGACTGCGCCCGACATTCGCCCAGTCGCGTGTAGCAAACCAGCTAATAGGCAATCCGTTGACAAATATGTGCGTCTCCTGCCGCAAATCGAAGACGGTCACTGGGCCGCGCGTACGCGCCAGCAAAAGCTTGAGACCATCAGCCGTAAACTCTCCGCTTCCAGAAGCATGAAGATCGGCCAAGCCGGTCTCTGCAGGAATTTGGCCCTTGTCCGTCTTAAGCCGATCGTCAGTTGTGCGGAAGTTTCGCGGCAAACTCTTCTCCAGTTTTGGATCAACGTCCCAAATCAACACCGGAGAGTCCGCATCAGCAGGCCTGACCGGCGGATTTTTCTGCACGAGCGTGGCCGAGAACAGCGCTGCGGGAACTAGAAGTAACGCCAAACAAACCCGTCGACTGCCAAATGGAGAGATAACAAAATTCATGATACGAGCGCGATAATTGGAGTCAGACAATGCTTAGGAGCAAGAGATTTCCGACAATTGGCATTGCGAACTCGCAATTCGCGCACAGGACGCCAGAAAGGCAGCGGCAGGAAGATGTTTGGGTGAATAGCGGCGAGGACAGGGTTCAACTCCCCTCGCCAGTACTTCCAAAAGCTTTCGGGGCTGTCACGCGTCGGAGCAGCACGTAGGCGGACTTTGCTTTGCAAGATTTCTGCCTGCCTCAAAGACTACGGCTTGGCAGGCCAGTTTTTTCTGGCTCAGGCTCGCCATGTAGAAGCCGCGTTTGGCTAATCCAGAATCTGCAAGCTAGGACATCAGTTTGCAGTCGAGTTTAGCCATTCGCTCCAGAGCTGCGGCCGACCATTCGGATTAACGTTAGCGTAGTTATAGAAAGCGCGCACAAACGCGATCCGGTCGTTGGTATAGGGTGCCCTCCAGTCTCTCGGCTCAGCAGGCCGAAGCACATCGTAGTCGTAACCAAGCAGTTGCTGACGGCGCACAATGTCCTCCATCGGGACGCGCGCGGCGTTTCGCAGCATGTCGTAAAGCACCATGAAGGTGGTCGTCCGTCCGCGGCCCGCTTCACAGTGAAAATGCGCCCACCCATTCTCCGGAAGCGCGCGCACCGCGAGAATAAATCCATCGACTTCATTATCAAGAGGCCGGCAATGATCCGTTACAGTGACCCGCACATAAGCCGTCTGATTGGGCTTAACAAACTCACGTTCCGTGCTCGCAGGCCCGACGATCACATTCTGCGGCATACTCGGAGTAGCACCGGGTTTTTTAACGGCAGCGCCCGGCCTAACAACGATTTTACTCCCAAGCTTGAGCGATTCTACCCGTGCCCTCTCATCTGCCTCGATTGCGCCTTGACTGCGCCCGACATTCGCCCAGTCGCGTGTAGCAAACCAGCTAATAGGCAATCCGTTGACAAATATGTGCGTCTCCTGCCGCAAATCGAAGACGGTCACTGGGCCGCGCGTACGCGCCAGCAAAAGCTTGAGACCATCAGCCGTAAACTCTCCGCTTCCAGAAGCATGAAGATCGGCCAAGCCGGTCTCTGCAGGAATTTGGCCCTTGTCCGTCTTAAGCCGATCGTCAGTTGTGCGGAAGTTTCGCGGCAAACTCTTCTCCAGTTTTGGATCAACGTCCCAAATCAACACCGGAGAGTCCGCATCAGCAGGCCTGACCGGCGGATTTTTCTGCACGAGCGTGGCCGAGAACAGCGCTGCGGGAACTAGAAGTAACGCCAAACAAACCCGTCGACTGCCAAATGGAGAGATAACAAAATTCATGATACGAGCGCGATAATTGGAGTCAGACAATGCTTAGGAGCAAGAGATTTCCGACAATTGGCATTGCGAACTCGCAATTCGCGCACAGGACGCCAGAAAGGCAGCGGCAGGAAGATGTTTGGGTGAATAGCGGCGAGGACAGGGTTCAACTCCCCTCGCCAGTTTCGAAAAACGTTCGGAAACTGCCACGTAGCGGGCTTATGTGTCTGCCGGCCACGGCACGCCCCAGGACAACGGACCAGGCAGGCACACCGGCTGCCCGAACACTCCGAAATTCAGTGCGTGTGCAATTTTCTTGCAGCGGTGGAAAATAAGACTTCACATCCGAGTGTAAGACGTGCTATAAAATCTATAAACCTAATAACCGCAGCCACTCCCGCGTTCATGAATTATCGCGCCCTCGTTAAAGTATTTTATCACTCCGCCATCTTGCTCGCCTGTATCACCCTCAGTTGCCGCCCCCAGCAAGCTGTCATTCTTTCCCCGGGCGAGAGTGACCTCGTCATTTTAAACGGCTGCGTTATCTCAGCCTGCAATTATTTGGCAGTTGTTAAGACCCAGCATGCTCTGGACGAGAGTTTTTGGGCAAAAATTCTTCTCGTGCGTTACACCGATCATCCCGCCGGCCACGCCTACTGCGTGTGGGAAACCGACGGCGCCATCTACGGCTACGACCGTAATGCCGGCTCGTTTCCCATCCCGGTTTACACTCGAGACGCTCGCTCCATCGCCATTGTTCTGGCGCAGGAATTGGGCAAAGTCCTGAACGAGCCGCTTTCAGTCGACCGCGCCGAGTTCGTTGAATCGCAGCAGACAGAAGTTTACAAATTCTAGGACGGAGCAACCGACAGGCACGGGCACTACTACGGCTTGTCGCCCCAGTTTTTCTTCTGGAACGACACTCGTCCGGAGCCATGTTCGAAGGCCTCGAAGTGTTCCGGGTTCTGTTGATAGTATTTTTGGTGATACTCCTCTGCCGGATAAAATTTCATCGCCGGCAAAATCTCGGTCACAATCGGTTTTTTGAACTTGCCGGAGTGCGCCAGTTTCTCCTTCGACGTTTCCGCGACCTTTTTTTCCTCGTCGCTGCCATAAAAAATCGCGGCGCGATAACTCGGACCGACGTCGGTGAATTGGCCGTCGGACTGCGTCGGATCGATTTGCTTCCAGTAGATGTCGAGCAACTGCTCGTATGAAATTTTGCCCGGATCGTAGGTGATCTGGATCGACTCTCGATAGTTTGTCTTCTCCGAGCCGACAAGTGCATACGTCGGATTGGGTTCTGTTCCGCCGCAGTAGCCTACTGTTGTCTTAAGCACTCCCGGCGCTTTGTCGAAGGCCGGCTGGATGCACCAGAAACAACCACCAGCAAAAACCGTGGTTTTCGTCGTTGCCGGCGGTGAATTTTGCGCCTCCGCCGCAGCAGCCAGACACAACAGTAAGAGATAAGCGAAACGGAAGAGCCTCATATTGTCGATCTTAGACAGCTCTGGCGCGTCGCCGTTGCGAATAAATTCCAGCCACCTTTTGGCTTGCCAGCGTTTGGTCACGCTGCCATAAGCGTAACGTCTCGAAACCAGCAGGAGGTCACTATGGCTAAAACATTTGGAATGCTTTTTGGTATCATCTTCTTGGCGATTGGAATCCTCGGGTTCGTTCCCGGAATCACCACTAATGATATGCTTCTTGGCATTTTCATGGTGAACAAGGCTCACAGCATTGTGCACATCGCTTCGGGCGCAATTTTCCTCATCGCTTCAATGTCGGGGGCAGGAGCTGCCCGCTTGTGGTTCCAGATCTTCGGTCTTGTTTACGCGGTCGTGGCCGTCATGGGCTTCGTCGTCGGCGACGGGATGATCTTCAATCTCATCGCGAACAATCAGAACGACACCTGGCTGCACGTCGCGCTCGCCGTAGTCATGCTCGCGATTGGTTTCGGCACGCCAAAACAAGCCGCCTAACTTGTCCGCGATCCAGCTTTAGCCGTTGCGAGGTTGAATCGCTTCGCAACCGCTCCATTTTTCTTCTGTGATCGAACTGATCCCGGAGACATACGTCGCGCCTCTCGACCTGGTTGCGATCTTTGGGCGCGTCGCACCGCTGCGTGTCGATCTGGGCTGCGGCGACGGTTCGTTCTTAAGGGAACTGGCGCAACGTTATCCCGGCCAAAACTTTCTCGGGATGGAGCGTTTGGTC
Source organism: Verrucomicrobiota bacterium (assembly GCA_003219215.1). Classification (GTDB taxonomy): domain Bacteria; phylum Verrucomicrobiota; class Verrucomicrobiia; order Chthoniobacterales; family UBA10450; genus AV40. The sequence goes on from QHPY01000172.1 coordinate 4,456, forward strand.
GGGCGCGTAGCCAAGGCATGCCATAAAGCGGCCGCACCGGAAAATGTCCGGGTTGTAAACGTCGAAAGCTCGTATGCTGTTCGCTATCTCCTGCCGGAAGCATCGGTCGAAACATTTTATTTGTTGTTCCCCGATCCCTGGCCAAAACGGCGCCACCGTCGCCGGCGAATCGTTAGAGCGGATTTTCTCGATGCAATTCATCGCGCGCTTACGGACGACGGCTTTTTCCGAATCGCTACCGATCAATTGGATTATTTTGAACAGATTTGTGGTATTGCCCGGAATCATTCCGGTTTCGCGATTGTCGATGTAAATGCCAGTCCAGCTCGGACCGACCTTCCGTTAACGAAATTCGAGCGGCGATTTCGTGAGCTGGGCGCGCCGATTTACCGATTGGCGCTGCGAAAAATCTCGCCCGTGAGATAGGCGCGTGCCTGCCACTCGCGCTCGCCGAACTCCAGCTCCACCGCGCCGGTCTCATCCTGGCGAAACAATTTTATATCACGCGCTCGAACCTGCTCCGCCCATTCATCTGAGATTCGCTCCTGCTGGGGGAAATCCCGCGACGTCGCCACGATCAATCGCGGCCGGACTGCGTCGAGAAAAACGTCCGAGCCGGAATTTCCCGAATGATGCTGGCCTTTGACCAAAACATCGCTGCGCAAATCAGACCGCGATGCGAGCAATGATTTTTCAGTCGCGTAACCGCTATCGGACACAAACAAAATCTTCGTCCTTTTGATAGAGAGCTGAACTACGAACGCCTGATCGTCGGCGGTGGCTGCAGTGAAGTCCGCTGGTGGAAACAAAATTCGCCCGCTCACGTCGGAAGAAATGGGAAAATTCTCACCCGCTTTTAAAGTCAGGAGATTCAACCGATGAGTTGGAAAAATTTCGCGAATCCGCCGGTGAACGGTTGAACGATCAGTCGCCGAATTGTCGATCAAAACATGCGGAACAAAGTCGCGCAAAAGATTCTCCGTGCCTCCAAGGTGGAGCGAATCACCGTGGGTCAGCAACAGTCCGGTGATTCGATTGATTCCCGCCCCGTGCAAGTATGACCGAAGGACTCGTTCGTAATCGCGGCCGCTGCCGCAATCCAAAAGCCAATCAGCTCGCGAAGCCCGAACGTGGACGGCGGCACCCGCGCCGACATCCAGCACCGTGATCTTCGCGGGTAGTTTTTTCGGCCAACCAGGTTCGGCGACGTAGTAATGACTTCCAGGAACCTGCGCGAACCATTGAATGAATGCGATCACCGCCGTCGCGAGCGTCCAGTTCGCATTGTTGAAAATGAGCGACAATCCGGAAACGATAGGCGCCACCACCAGCGACAGCAGCGCGATCGCCAAGATGAAAAATGCGATCGGCACTACGACAAGATTCGCGAAAAGCGAGCTCGGCGTTACCAGATGGAAATACCAGATGATCAATGGCAGCGAGCCGAGCCACGCCGCCAGCGAAACCGAACCGCCACGGCAAATCCATTCGTAGCCGACTCCGATCATGCGCCGCAAACCACTCACCAGTCGCCGCGGCAGGAATGGATCAGGCGCGCCAATCGGTCGAAGCCATCCAGAAAGTGGATCGGCCAATAAAATAATTCCGCCTACGACCGCGAACGACAGTTGAAATCCAGTTGAAAAAAATTCATTCGTGTTCCAGCAAAGAAGAAAAAACGCCGCCGCGGCCAGACTGTTTAGCGCGAATACTTTTCGCTCGAAGAAAAAGCCACCGAGCAGAATCGAGCTCATGACCGCGGCGCGAATGCTGGAGACATGAAGGCCGGTGATGGCAGCATAAAAAAGTAGCAGCGGAATGATGAGCGCGGTCGCCCATTTTCGGGAAAGCCGCGCCACCATCGCGAGGACCCATAAAAGACGTGCCACAATTCCGACGTGCAAACCGGCGACGGCGAACAAGTGTAACGTGCCCGTTTGCTGGAACGGCTCTTCGATGTCTTCCGGCGTTTGATGGCGCAAACCGAGCGCAATGCCGCTCAGGAAATTTTGCACCTGCGGCGAATCATCCAGTCCCCGACAAATCGCACTCTGCATCCAGGCGCGTGACTTTTGCGCTGCTTGGAGGATCGGATTGCCCCCGCCTTTGCGAATCGAAACTCCATCTTCCGGATAACGAACAAACAAACTTCGCCTCACATCCTGACGGGCGAGATACGAACGCATATCGAACTCACCCGGATTGCGTGGCGGCGCAATTGGCTCGGCAATCCCGAAAAGTTTCAGCTCATCGCCGAATTCCGGATTACCGCGCCAGCGAACAAGCAACGTCGCATGAGTCGCCCGAGTCTTTCCTTCGAACTCAATCGATTCGAGCTTGAACAAAAAACTCGCGAATCCGTTCGGCGCCACCTTTGGCTCCGAAGTCACGAAGCCAACCGCGTTCACTACGCGCGGCCGATCGCTGAGATTAACCGCCAGTTGCAGGCCGGCTGTATCGCCGATCTGAAGATTGTGCAGCAAGAAGAACCCGCACCCAACCAGCAGATATGTCGACCCTAGGTTTGGCCAGCAACAAAGCGGGATTGCCAGCAGCGCGAATGCAACCGCAGCGAACCACCAGCGAAACACTGCAATTGGAAAGAAATCTGCAACAACAATTCCCAACGCCGCCATCAGCGCCAGACCGACAAATGGTTGCCGCGGGATATTCATCGCGACGAGAGAACTCGTCGGTTACGTAATACGGCGTTTGCTTCATGAAGTTCCGGTTTTTAGGTAGGGCGATTGACCCCAATCACCCGACCAAGGTGCATAATCCCCACTCCCGTCGTATTTTTCCTCCGTGCAGGACCTGTTCGAAGAGGAAGATGTCGATCCCTTGCTCGCCACGCATGTCGGAGTTGCAGCGGTTAACGAAGCTGCGCCGCTCGCTACGCGGATGCGACCGCGATCGCTCGAGGAATTCGTCGGCCAGGAGCATATTCTCGGACCGGGAAAATTGCTTCGCCGTGCGATTGAAGCCGATCGTTTGCCATCGGTGATTTTGTCCGGGCCGCCGGGCACCGGAAAAACCACGCTCGCCCATATCATCGCCGATATGACGCACGCCAAGTTCGTTCGGCTGAGCGGCGTGGAAAGCAATGTGGCGGAAATGCGCCGCGTGATCGCGGGCGCGACCAATCGCACCCGCACTTCAGGGCAGAAAACCATTTTGTTCATCGACGAGATCCATCACTTCAACAAAGCGCAGCAGGACATTCTCCTTCCCGATGTCGAAAGCGGAAACCTGCGATTGATCGGCGCGACCACTTACAACCCGTTTTTCTACGTCAACAGCCCGCTCGTGTCGCGGTCGCAGGTTTTTCAACTCGAACCGCTCCGTGTCGAAGAACTTGAAGAACTAATCGATCGCGCGCTGGCCGACAAAAAACGCGGTCTCGGCAATTACAACGTTAAGATCGACAAGAACGCTCGCCTGCATCTAGCCAAATTAAGCGACGGCGATGCGCGGAAATGTTTAAACGCGCTTGAGATCGGCGTGATGACCACGCCGCCAGATTCGAAAGGCGTTATTCATTTTACAATCGCGGTTGCGGAAGAAAGCATTCAGCAAAAGGCGATCGTGTACGATCGCGCGGGCGACGCGCACTATGACACGATCAGCGCGTTCATTAAGAGCATGGAAGACTTTCGTTTCATCGCGCGACGGATCGTCATTTTCGCCAGCGAAGACGTCGGCCTGGCCGACCCGGAAGCTTTACCGCTCGCCATCGCCACCCAACAAGCAGTCGAATTCGTCGGCTTGCCCGAAGCGCGCATTCCGCTCGCGCACGCCACTGCCTACATGTGCCGCGCCAACAAAAGCCGCGAAGCTTACGATGCGTTAAACGAAGCGACCGAAAAAATCGAAGCTGAACAAACCAAACGCGTCCCGGAAAACCTCAAGAACAAACACTTTCCGGTAAATCCGGAACGCTGACGGTACGATCGCACGAGTGACTATGGTCAGGCTTGCGTGAAAGCGATTCCGTGCTGGTTCAAAAAAACCACGATCTCAGAAACGTATGCGGCAGCTCCTGCATTCAAGAATTGATGCTCTACGAATTTTTTTGCGTTTACCTCAACCTCTGGACTGAAACCTAGCGCCAGATGCTGAGTCCGACTTTGGAGACCCCAAACTACGCCATTCACGTCGAACCAAGGACCTCCGCTTTGTCCGCGTAAACCAGGACTCGACATTTCGACAAACTTAACTGTGCGTGCTTTGTCTGGCGCCTCCAAATTAATATAACGCGTCAGGATTCCGTCTAAGGGGTAACGGACAAAGTTTACAGGATCATTAATTACGAAGCTCGACGACGCTGGATCAAATTGTGTTTTAAATTCGTGGAATGGAAAACCTAATTTGCATAACGAAGTTCCTTGGGGCAGTTCAGTGTTTGGGTTTCCAAATCGCGGGAATTGTTGGTCCGGCGGCAAATTGAGATTATCGAGCTTGACAGCAGCCAAGTCAGCAAGTCCATCAACGTGATACAATCCAGCAGTAACATTTGGGCCCCACAGATATGACACGTTAGAAATCCAATTCGGGTCAAAGCCGAGGGCGCGGATTTTCTTTTGCTTTTTACCTTTCGGAAGCGTGTGATCGGCTTCAATTGCAGCTCGCGCCGCCACATATGCTTGGTATTTTGGGTTATCGTCGTTGAATTTAAGCAACGCCTGTAGCGCATGGCCCGCAGTCAACACCCACCCGTCGGCGTTCAGGAGGATATAGCTGCCGCAGCCAGTTTCCACTCTTCCGGAATGCAACCGGGTAGATATTAATGCCGCCCGAGTAAATTTAGCTGCTTCGCTGACAGCACTTGCAAACATCAATTCTGGGGGATACGACTCAACAGCGTATCACTCTTCAAACGCCGTCGCGACGAGAGTGGCGTTGTGGCCGCCGAAGCCGAATGAATTGTTCATGACGACGCGCACTTTCTTTTCTTTCGCTTTGTTGGCGGTGTAATCGAGGTCGCAGAGTGGGTCGGGATTTTCCAGATTGATCGTCGGCGGAATGACGCCGTCGCGGATCGCTAATGCGCAGGCAGCCATTTCCATTGCGCCGGCGCCGCCTAACAAATGGCCGGTCATGGACTTGGTCGCGCTGATGGAAACCTTGGCTTGCTCGCCAAAAACTTTTTTAATCGCCTTCGTTTCACTGATGTCGCCGAGACCGGTCGAAGTGGCGTGGGCGTTAATGTAATCGACATCGCTCGGCGAAATTTTCGCGTGCTCGAGCGCCAATTGCATGGCCCGCGCGGCGCCTCCGCCATCCTCCGGCGGCGCAGTCATGTGATAGGCGTCCGCCGAAAGTCCGTAGCCAGTGAGCTCGCAATAAATTTTCGCGCCGCGCTTCTTAGCGTGTTCAAGCTCTTCTACGATGGCAATGCCGGCGCCTTCGCTTATGACGAAACCGTCACGGGCGCGATCGAACGGGCGCGACGCGCGCTCCGGTTGGTCATTGCGCTTGCTGAGCGCTTTCATCGCGGAAAAACCGGCGAGACCAAGTTCGACGATCGCCGCTTCGGAACCGCCGGCCACAAAAATATCGGCGTCGCCGAATTTAATCATGCGCCACGATTCGCCGATCGAGTTATTGGAAGTCGCACAAGCGGTGACGATGCACATATTCGGGCCGCGCAATCCGAATTCCATCGAGATAACGCCGCTGGCCATGTTGCTGATCAGCATTGGAATGGTGAAGGCGGAGACGCGTTGCGGCCCTTTGTTCATCAACGCGCTGAATTGGTCTTCCAGCGTTTTCAGCCCGCCGATGCCGCTGCTAACGATCACGCCGAAGCGATCGCGATTGACCTTCTCCAGGTCGAGGCCGCTATCCCGGATCGACATCTTGGCCGCAGCCATCGATAACTGAACAAAACGATCGGTCCGCCGGACGTCTTTGGCGTTGTTGAAAAAGTTTTTTGGATCAAAGTCGTGCACTTCACCGCCGATTTTGCAATCGTAGTTCGCCGTGTCGAAGGCTTGAATCCGGCCAATGCCGCTTTTACCTTCAACGAGATTTTTCCAAAACGTCTCGAGATCATTTCCGATGGGCGTGATAACACCGAGGCCTGTGATGACGACTCTGCGTTCGCTGTTCATTGAGTGATTTAGCGATTTGGTGAATGAGCGATTGAAATCATTAAATCACTAAATCGCTCAATCGCTAAATTCTTCTAGCTCGTGCCCATGCCGACGCTTTGCACGGCTTGGAAAAGTTTCCCTTCGGTTTTGATCGATGGGGCGATGATGATCTCGGTCTGCTGAAACTCGGCAATGTTGCGCGCGCCAACGTTGCCCATGCAAGTCGTGATCGCGCCGACCAGATTCTGACTTCCATCGTCAACTTCGGCAGGACCGAAAAGGATTTGTTTCAACGGACCGGTGGTACCGACCTTGATCCGCGTACCGCGCGGAAGATTTACATGCGGCGTAGCCATGCCCCAATGATAACCGGAGCCGGGCGCTTCCTGAGCACGAGCGAACGCGCTGCCGACCATGACGGCATCTGCGCCACAAGCGAGCGCTTTGCAAACGTCGCCGCCTTTGCTCATGCCGCCATCGGTGATGATCGGAACGTAACGCGATGTCTTTTTGAAATAAGCGTCGCGGGCGGCTGCGCAATCGACCGTGGCAGTGACCTGCGGCACGCCGAGTCCAAGCACGCCGCGCGAGGTGCAGGCTGCGCCGGGTCCGACACCAACAAGCACGCCAGCTGGGCCGCATTCCATAATTTCGAAAGTGACGTCATAACCAACAGTGTTTCCGACGATCACTGGAATGCGCATGTCGGCGCAAAATTTTGTGAGATCGAGCGATTTGTACTCGCTGGAAAGGTGGCGCGCGGTCGAGACCGTGCTTTGGACGACATAAACCTCTGCGCCCGCTTCCTGCGCGATCGGACCAAACTCAGCCGCCCGCTGCGGAATCGAACTGACGGCGGCGATCCCGCCTTCATCTTTGATTTGTTTCACGCGCGCTGCGATCAAATCGGGGTGGACCGGTTCCTGATAAATTCGTTGCAGCAGCGAAGTGACTTCAGATTTCTCGGTTTCGACAACCTTTTGGAGAACTTCCTGCGGACTTTTGTAGCGTGTTTGGACGCCTTCGAGATTCAGAACAGCCAGACCGCCGAGTTTGCTCATGGCGACGGCGAAACGAACATCGACGACTCCATCCATCGCGCTCGCCAGGATCGGAATTTTTAACTCCAGGGGGTCGGCATTCTTGCGGGGCAGACGAAAACGGATGTCGACTTCGTTTGGATTAATCGTGACGCGTCCCGGCACGAGCGCGATCTCGTCGAACCCGTAGGTCACGCGCGCTTTTCGATTTCGGCCAATCCACATTCCCATAATTAAATCTGCTCCAATCTAAATCTTTCGTTCAAACTGCCGCAACGCGGACAGCGTGGGAGTAACGTCGCCGTTCGATCTTCAAACTCGAACGCGCAAATCACGCACCGTAACCGGTAGCGCAATGCACGTCGCTCACGCCGGCGCCGATTCCACTCAGCTACTATCCAGAGAAGGAAAATCGTGGCAAGGGAAAGGAGCAGATAAATTATGACCAGCGCGGCCAGACTGACTCGAATCACGGCGCGCCCGGTGACGATTTTGCGCTCGGCTGCGCAATATCATTTCCCCACTCGATCGTGGCGATTCCCCAAACGAGCGATTCGCCGTTCGATGTCGATCCTTCGACTTTGCTCCCGCTTCCGTCCAGACTACTGCGGGCAAACAAGACAGGCCTTCCAGGAAAACGGCAGAGCGCGAGATATTCTCTCGCCTGCTCGTCCAAAACAGCATCGCCGGATGAGATCAACCGGAAACAATAAACAACCGCGCCTTGTCGATCGACGCCGATCCGAAATTGGGCATTTTGTGCCGGCTCGTGAGTGGAGGCTTTGAAATCTGTCGGGGCAAACTTCGGCTGGCCGAGTCGATCGAGTTCGTTTGAAAAAGTCACTTTGGTCGGGACCACCCCGATCGGGTTCGCCGGAGGTCGAAGTGATGCAGGGACTGGCCCGGGTGTTTGTGCGCTCGGAATCCGAAGATCGACCGTCAACGGCGGTGCTTCTTTCAGCGCCGGTTCACTGGCGGAATAAGAGGGAATGTGTTCGACTTTCCCGATTTCGCGGCGGCGCATGTAGGGCGGCCTTCTCGTGGTTGAAACGAGAGCGGGATCTTCCGCGTCAAGCCAGCGTAACAGCGTAACAGCCTGTTCCGAATTCGCGCCGATCAGATTCACTCGTTTCGGCGCCGGCGTCAGCGAAACAGTTGATGGATAAACAATTTGGAAAAGATAAAAACCTGCCGCGTGCGCCGCCAACGAGACAATGAGAAAACCAGTTATCGCGAGATTGCGCCGGCGTGGCGCGTCCCAGTTGAATAGCAACGGCGCCGTGATCGAAGCATTCATTTCGGCGGAGCGCCCGCCAATGAAACCGATGAGATTCCATGTTCGAGCGCCGCATTGGTCACGGCGACGACCAACTCGTACGGCGTCTGGCGGTCCGCCTTAATAATAATGGAGCGATTTTCGCCCTTGGCCACATCGAGCAACGGCCCGAGCCGCTCGAGCGAGAGCCTTTGGTCGCGAAAATAAATCGCCGGGACCGCGCCGCCGGTGATGCTAATGATTTGTTGATTCTGCTGCGCGCCGAGCAGGAACGGCGAGGCTGGCGCCGAAACGGCGATCCCCGGTTGGAAAACAAAGTTCGAACTCAACAGCAGGAAAAAGATGAGCAGAAACACGACATCGATTAATGGGAACACGACTAGCCAGCCGAAATTATATTCCTTGGTGCGGCTGAGCTTCATACTTGTGCACCGTCATTGTCGATCTTGCGATTGTTCGCCACGGCGAATCCGTCCTTTGGCGGACCGATCTAACGATCGCGATGCGCTTCCCGCGAACTTGTCAGTGTTTCGGGCGATTGCTGAAAACTGATGATGCCAGTGAGCGCTTCGCTGTCCTTCAACATGTGCACGATCTCGATGCCGGCGCGCTCCATTTCGTGCAACATCGTATTCACCCGCGACGAAAGATAACTGTAAGCGACGAACGTCGGCGCGGCCACGACAAGGCCGGCCGCGGTAGTAAGCAGACTTTTGTAAATGCCGCCGGAAAGTTCAGTCACAGTCGCGTAGCCGCCGTGGGAAGCGATCGTTCCGAAGGCATCAATCATTCCGGAAACGGTTCCGAGCAGGCCAAGTAAGGGCGCGAGAAAAGCCAGCGTCGCCAAAACGCCAAGAAAGCGTTCGAGCTTCGGAACCTCCAGCTGCCCCGCTTCCTGCACAATTTCACGCAGCTCCGATCGGGACATGTCGTGTCGAAGAAGCGCAGAATGAATAACGCGCGCGACCGGGCCGGGGGTGCCGGCCGATTCGTGTAACGCTTCGGCGAAATTCCGGCGTTGGACCAAATTCGAAAGTCCTTTTAGGAATTCGCCGACGTGGATGGTAGCGCGATGCAAATAGAAAAAGCGCTCAGCGAAGACAGCGATGGCGATAATGCTGCAGGCCAGAATCGGCCACATGAGCAGTCCGCCCTTTTGGATGTAGTCAATCATGGGGGTTACCTTCTTAGCTCTTTTTCGGAGCGGGAGCAAGCTACCGTGGATCTAATTCTGTTCGCAATTTCCGCCTCACCTCTATCCTCTCCCTCAGGGAGAGGAGTACGCGAAGAGCCAGCTGCGGGTTGACTCACAACGTTCGAAACTATTTCGCGAGCGCATGACGAGGTTTGGAGGACGCCGTAGGTGTCGGAGAAGCTACGCCCGAGAGTAACTTGCCAGTCGGATCGAAAACTGAGTAGCCGATCTGTTTCCCCTTTGAATCGTACTTGTAGACAATCTTGTTGATGACTGCGTCGTCTTTTCCGAGGTGCGTCTCTTCTTCGAGCCGGCCGGCCGCATCATATTTGTATACGCTTTTGAACAGGAACCTTCCGTCCGGTCCGAAGACAACCCCGCTGACGAATCGTCCGGCGTCACCGATCTGATAAACGATTTTGCCGCGCGGTTTTCCGTTGGGATCAGTCGTGGTCGCGATTCCTTCATGCTTCGCATTGTCGAACTGATAAATGGTGCGCGAGCCGTCGGCATTCAGCGTGACCCTCACTCGAACAGCGTCGTTTGGGCTGGTCGCCGGCGTTTGCGCGATGATCGGCAGAGTCGAAGGCAGAGCGATCGCGAGAAATAGTAAAAGTGAGTTGGGCACCATTATTCGAGATGCGGAGTTTAAATGAACAAAAACGGGCGGCAAAGCGGGCAATTAATTTTTATTGACGGCTGGCACGGAAGGTGGTTAAAAGTGGGGAAAAGTGGGTTAGAATGGAACACTTCTCCACCCGCCAATGCATACGTCCGACCAACGCTTCTACGCCGGCGAGTTTCGTCACTCCATTGACGAGAAAAATCGAATCACCATTCCCGCGCGCTGGCGGCGCGGTGACACCGAGGAATTCATCATTCTTCCGGAAGCGACTCACCAATTTCTTTTGGTCATGTCGCCTGAAGAATTTTCTCGTATGAGTGGTGCCGCCGAATCGGATCCGAATGTTTCCGCGCGCGATCGGCGCATTTTTTTCCGTCAACTCCACTCTCGCGCGCAGCATGGCGCAGCCGATAAACAAGGCCGCCTCGTTTTGCCGGAAGATCTTTGCAAAAAAGTTGAATTGAAGGGCGAGGTCGTGCTGGTGGGGGGCCGCGGCCGTTTTGAAATTTGGAATTTGCAGCGGCGGAAGCGCGCTCAGGAGGAAGAGACGCCCACTTATCAGCACGTCGCCAACGTCATTGGTTTGTAATCAACCCCATTATGAAGGCATTATTATTTGAGCGGCCAGTTTGGTTTGCGACCGGGCCGCTCGTTTGGGAAGAAGAGCCGCAGGAAATGGAGGATTTCACTTACCATCAACCGGTGCTAGCCGCCGAAGTGGTGGAATTGCTCACGCCGCATCCGGGTTCAGTCGTTGTCGATGGAACGGTCGGCGGCGGCGGTCATACCGAAATGATTTTGAAAACGGGCGCCGACGTTCTCGCGCTCGACCAAGATCCGGAGGCGATCGAACAGGCGCGGGAGGAACTCGCCCATTTCGGCGGCCGCGTCACCCTGCGCCAGGCAAACTTTCGGAACGCGGACAAGGTCCTCGACGAACTCGGTGTCCAGAAAATCGGGGGTGCCCTTCTCGACCTCGGTGTCTCCTCGCGTCAACTGGAAAATGCGACCCGCGGGTTCAGCATGATGCGCAACGGTCCGCTCGACATGCGAATGGACCCAAGAACGACAATCACGGCCGCTGACATTGTGAACCGCAGCACCGAAGAAGCGCTGACGCGATTGTTCCGCGACCTCGGCGAAGAACCGGCAGCGCGTCGCATCGCCAGCTTAATTGTGAAGATGCGCAAAGATTCGCCGTTCACGGAAACGCTACAGCTCGCGCGAGCGATTGAAAAAGTTGTCGGCCGCCACGGACGCAGACATCCCGCGACGCAGACATTTCAAGCGTTGCGAATGGAAGTGAACGACGAGCTGGGCGCGCTTGAACAAGGCCTGCGCGTCTTGACAGCGCGCCTCGAGCCTGGCGCGCGCATCGCGGTCATCACTTTTCATTCTCTCGAAGACCGGATCGTGAAAAATTTCATCCGCGATCACAGCCGCGAATGGCTGGACCGGCCGGAGTGGCCGGAGCCGCGGCGCAATCCGGAATACGACTTGCGCGCGATCACTTCGAAACCGGTCGAGCCGGGCGAGAATGAGCAGAGACTGAATCCGCGCTCCCGGAGCGCAAAGTTGCGCGTGGCGGAGAAGGTCGGATGAATCGGTCCCGCCGAAAAAATTGGAACAAGGTCAATGCCGCCTCGCTTGCGCGCTGGATTGTGCTGACTGCGTTTCTGGCGCTAACGGGGTTAAGTTATGTTTATCTGACCCTGCAACTCTACCATTTGGGTGATCGCAAGAAGGCGCTCGAGACAGAAGTGGCAAATTTGCGAATGCAAAATGAAGTGGCGAGCGCACAGATCGCCGCCCTCACCTCGCGCTCGGCATTGCAACGCCGCCTGAAGGAAGGTTATCTCAAAATGATTCCGATCGCGGAGCATAACATTGTTCGACTGACAATGCCGACACGAAACCAGGAAGACATTCTCCAGCCAGTTTCCAACCAGCGGGCCGCGAGATGAAGTGGAACAGCCGGACAAGATGCGCACTGGTTTGCCTCGGCTTCGTTCTACTCTTCAGCGCGTTTTCGTTTCGCTTGATCTATCTCCAGATGATCAAGCACGACCAGTACGCCGGGCTCGCGGCTGAGAAACACGTTTACAAGCAACCCATTTTTGCCGAGCGCGGCACGATTCTCGACGCTAATAACGAAGTCCTGGCGCACAATGTTCCGGTCGAAACCGTGGTCGCTGACGCGACTCATCTGACCGACACCGACGCGACTGTCGATCTTGTAAGCAACGAGTTGAAGCTTCCGCGCAAAGAAGTTTCGGAGAAGCTTCACGGCGACCGCCGTTACATCGTCCTGAAGCGCGAAGTGCCGAAAGCAACCAGCGATTCGCTCCGCCAAAAACTGCGCGCCCAAAATTTACGCGGCATTTATTTCGAACGAGACGCGACCCGTATTTATCCCAACGGCTTGATGCTTTGCCACGTGATCGGGTTCACCGACTTCGAGCATCACGGCATCCAAGGCGTGGAAGGTTCGCTCGATGAATATCTGCGCGGACAGGATGGCTATCGTTACATTGAGCATAACCGCGCCGGCCAGGAGCTCGTGCTTTATCGCGGCCAGGAGCGCGCGCCGCGCAACGGCTATCAGGTCCACCTGACCGTCGATCTAAATTTACAGAACATCGTGGAGAACGAACTCGACGCCGCCATGCGCGAGTATTCGCCGAAAAAAGCGACCATCATTTTGATGCGGCCGCAGACCGGCGAAATTCTGGCGATGGCCAATCGGCCCGCGTTCGATCTCAATCACCGCTCCGAGGCGAAACCGGAGCAAATGAAAAATCGTGCCATCAGCGACATGATGGAGCCTGGCTCCACGTTTAAGATTGTCACCGCTGCGGCCGCGCTCAACGAGCACAAGTTCCGCCTTGATTCCTACATCTTTTGCGAAAACGGAATTTGGAACTATGGCGGCACCGCGCTGCACGATCACGCCGCTTTTACCGACCTGAGCGTCAAAGACATTCTCGTTAAATCGAGCAACGTCGGCGCAGCAAAATTGGCTGTCAGCGTCGGCGACCAGAAATTTTACGAATACATCCGGCGCTTTGGTTTCGGCGAGCGGACCGGAGTGGAGCTTCCGGGCGAAATTCCAGGACTAATCCGTCCGCCGCAATCGTGGAGCAAAATTTCGATCACTCACATTCCGATGGGCCACGAGATTGGAGTTACTGCGCTCCAAATGACTGCGGCCATGGCCGCGATTGCCAACGGCGGCAAATTAATGACGCCGCGCATCGTAAAATCGATCACCACCAGTGATGGAAAGACAGTCAGCACGCTTTCGCCGATTGTCTTACGTGAGGTTATATCGCCGCAGACCGCAAGCCAGATTGGGAGCGCACTCCGTGGTGTAGTCAGTGATCGTGGCACCGCCGCGGCCGCCGCTGTTCCGGGTTTCATAATCGCCGGAAAGACCGGCACCGCTCAAAAAGTCGATCCACACGGCGGCTATGAAAAAGGACAGTATGTCGTTTCGTTCTGCGGTTACTTGCCGGCTGACCATCCGGAATTTGTCGGACTCGTTGTCTTGGACGACGCACAAACAAAACCTGAGCTGAATTACGGTGGCCTTGTTGCCGGCCCGATTTTTTCCCGTATCGCCGAAAAGGCCGCCCGTTATCTCGATCTTGAGCCGCATGAGGAAATTCGCAAAGCCATCCCAGTCGAGCGAGTTGCCTTAACCAACGCCCCGCGCCATTGAGTCCTTGGCATAAGAATGGTCAATCCTCATGCAGCTCAAAACTCTTCTCGCCGCGATTCCCGTTCGCGAAATCATCGGCCCAGTTGGTCGCGCGGTGGAAAGCATCGCGTATGACTCGCGCCGTGTGCAGAGGGATGGGCTATTCGTGGCATTGCGCGGTGAAAAAAGCGATGGCCACGACTTCATCGGCCAGGCCGTTGAAAAAGGCGCCACGGTGATTGTTGCCGAGCGCGCTGAGAAACATCCACGCGCCACCTGCGTCGTTGTCGAAAATACGCGCGGCGCGCTCGCGGATCTCTCCACGCGATTTTACAATTTTCCCGCGCGAAAATTGAAGCTCGCCGCCGTTACGGGCACCAACGGCAAAACGACGACCACTTTCCTGATCAAGCACATTTGCGAGAAAGCGGGAATGCGCTGTGGTTTGCTTGGCACGGTGCGCTATGAAATCGGTGAGCGCGTTTTGCCCGCGGCCCGTACGACACCCGAATCGCTCGATCTTCAGGAATTGCTTGCCCAAATCGCGAACGCTGGTTGCCGCGCCGCCGCCATGGAAGTTTCCTCGCATGCGCTCGCTCAAGAGCGCACGCGCGGCATCGAGTGGGACGTCGCCGTCTTCACCAATCTGACGCAGGACCATCTCGATTATCACGGAACGATGGAAAATTATTTCGAAGCGAAGGCGAAGTTGTTCAAACAACTCCAGTTGCAGGGGAAAAAAAAGAAACCGCTCGCGATCATCAACATCGACGATCGTTATGGACGGCGGTTGCTCGAGAAGATCGACAAGAAAGTTTCGGTGGTAAGTTTCGGAATGGGAGCGCTCGCCGATTTCCGGGCATCCAATTATCGAATGGAATTTGGAGGAACCTCGTATCAGCTCGATGCGCGCGGCAAAAGTTATCTCATCCGCGTGCCATTGATCGGCCGGTTCAACGTTGCGAACTCGTTGGCTGCGCTCGCCGCCGCCAACGCGCTCGGAGTCGGCTTGCGCGAGGCCGTGATTAGTCTCGCTAAATCGCCGCAAGTTCCCGGTCGTCTCGAGATGGTTCCGGCGAAACGACAGTTCCAAGTTTTCGTTGATTACGCGCACACGCCCGACGCGTTGCTTAATGTTCTAAAAACTTTGCGCGAACTTGGCCCGCGGCGCTTGATTGTCGTCTTTGGTTGCGGCGGCAATCGCGACCGCGAGAAACGGCCGCTCATGGGTCAGGTTGTCGATCAGAATGCTGATTACGCCGTCATCACTTCTGATAATCCGCGCAAAGAAGATCCGGACAAAATCATCGCCGAAATCGAAAACGGATTTCGCGGTAATCATTTTGAAAAAATCACCGACCGCGCATCCGCGATTTCACGCGCAATCGAAATCGCGCAACCGCGTGACAGCGTCTTGATCGCGGGCAAAGGTCACGAAAACTACCAGCAGTTCTCCGATCACACCGTGCCGTTTGAAGACATTCAAGTGGCGCGTCGGGCGCTCGAAAATCATCCGGTAGAATTTAAATGAATCCGGTGTCGATCTTACAGATGGTCGATCTTTCCGGCGCGAAGCTCGAACAGGGCGACGGAAAAAGAACGGTCGAAAGAATCAGCACCGATTCACGAACCATTAAAAAGGGCGAGCTTTTCGTAGCGCTCCGCGGCGAAAATTTCGATGGCCACAAATTTGTCCGGGCGACGGCAAAGGGCGGGGCCGCCGGCGCGATTGTCGATCTTAAATGGAAAGGAAAAGTTCCAAAGAAGTTCGCCATCATTCGGGCCCAGGACAGTTTGCTCGCCTATCAAAATCTCGCCGCGAATTATCGGAAATCGCTGCCGATCAAAGTTCTAGCCATCACCGGCAGCAATGGAAAAACGAGCACGAAAGATTTTGGTGCGTCGGTGCTAGGTCGAAAATTTCGCGTCACGAAAACGCAAGGCAACTTCAACAATCACGTCGGATTGCCACGCACAATTCTGGAAGCCACAGCGCGGGATGAAGTCGCGGTCTGGGAAATTGGGATGAACCATCCGGGCGAAGTCGCGCCACTCGCGAAAATTGCGGCGCCTGATGCCGCCATCATCACTAACATTGGCATTGCCCACGTTGAGTTCATGGGAACGCGGGAAGCGATCGCGAAAGAAAAAGGCGCGCTGGCCGAAGCTGTCGGTGCTGAAGGAACAGTGATTTTGAATGCAGACGATCCTTTCAGCAAAGGCATTGCCGGGCGTAGCCGCGCCCGCGTGATTTTCGCCGGCACAAAAGACGGAACTATTCGCGCGATCGATATTCAACAAAGCGCTGATGGATCAGAATTCACAATTTTGGAAGGAGCGCACCAATGTCGCGCGCAATTGCCTGTTCCTGGACTGCACATGGTGCAAAATGCGCTCCTCGCCGTCGCGGCCGGGCGCACGTTCGGTCTTTCGCTCGAAGAAGCGGCAGCCGGTCTGGCTAGCGCTCCGCTCACGAAAGCACGTTTACAAATCAAAGAGATCAACGGCGTGCAATTTCTCGACGACAGCTACAACGCGAATCCGGATTCGATGAAAGCGGCGCTGCAGACGCTGGTCGAGTTGGACACGGATGGAAAGAGAATCGCGGTCCTCGGTGAAATGCGAGAATTGGGAGAAGAAACACAGCGGGGCCATGAAGAAGTCGGAGAAGAAGCAGCGGCGTTCGGCGTCGATCAATTGATCGGTATTGGCGAAATGGGTGCCGTCATCTCGCGAGCGGCAGAAAACGCCGGGCTAGAAAAGAGCGCCGCCGTCGGATCGACATCTGAAGCCGCAAAGTTGCTGCGGAACATCGCCGTGCCGGGCGACCTCGTGTTGATCAAAGGCAGTCGGCTCGCTCGCACCGAAAATGTGATTGAAGCATTCGCGAAGCAGAGTTCGCCAGAAAGCGCGGTATGATGTATTTTCTTCATCGGCTAAGCGATCACGTCGGCGGATTCAACGTTTTCTTTTACGTTACGTTTCGCGCGGTCGCTGCCGCGATCACAGCGTTCGTAGTGTCGCTCCTGTTCGGAAATTTCGTCATTCGAATCTTAACGGCGCTCAAACTCGGCCAGCCGATTCGCCAGGCGGCTGAGGTTCACCGGCTTGCAGAATTGCACGGGGGCAAACAAGGAACGCCGACGATGGGCGGCGTCCTGGTAATTGGCGCTGTCTTCATTTCCAGTCTTCTCTGGGCGCGTCCGGACAATCGGTTCGTCTGGCTCGCTCTCTTCGCCATGGTCTATCTCGGCGTGCTTGGCTTCGTTGATGATTATCTCAAAGTAACAAAGAAAAAATCCGACGGCGTAAGCGGCCGGATCAAACTTCTTTTCCAAATCGCCCTCGCTTTGATTATCACGGCGGTCTTTTTGACGAGCCCGCTTTTGGAAGTGCAGGCGCGCTCCCTTTATGTCCCATTTTTCAAATCGCCCGTGGTCACGAACATGGGCTGGTTCACGATCCTGTTTTTCGCGCTCGTGATTGTCGGGTCATCGAATGCCGTGAACCTGACCGACGGCTTGGACGGTCTCGCCATCGGCTGCACCGTCACGGTGGCTTTTGCTTATGCGTTTCTTTCCTATGCGGCCGGGAATTTTCGGATCGCGGAATATTTGCAGGTCCCATTCTATCCTTACACAGGCGAGCTGACCGTTGTTTGCGCGGCGCTCAGCGGCGCCGGTTTCGGATTTCTTTGGTTTAACTGTCACCCGGCGAGAGTTTTCATGGGCGACACCGGTTCACTCGCGATCGGCGGCTTGATCGGCGTCGTGGCGATCTGCTGTAAACAAGAATTATTACTCGTCGTTGTCGGCGGCGTCTTCGTCATTGAAGCCGTCTCGGTCATTATCCAAGTCCTGAGTTTCAAACTGACCGGCAAACGCATTTTTGCGATGTCGCCGCTCCATCACCATTTCGAACTCGTGGGTTGGAAAGAAAACACCGTGATCGTGCGGTTTTGGATTTTGTCTGGAATTTTCGCGCTGCTCGGGCTTGCGACTTTGAAGTTGAGGTAGAAATTGCGTTACTCGAATCAAAACGTCGCAGTTCTGGGGGCTGGCTTGAGTGGAGCGGCGGCGGCGCTTTTACTCAAAGCAGAAGGCGCAAACGTCACCGTCCTGGACAGCGCCGACGAGAACAAATTGCTCAAGTCGACCATCGACAATTTGCGCGCGCAAAACATTCGCGTGATTTGCGGGCAAGCGGCCGACCAGGATTCAGGCAAATACGATTTCGTTGTCTCGAGCCCGGGAATCGATCCGGCCTCGGCCCTGGCGCGCAATTTTTCGGCGCGCTCGCCACGGGACGAGTCCATCCGATCAGCGGACAAAATCGACATCATCGGCGAGCTCGAGCTCGGCTGGCGTTCCTGCGAAACGCCAGTGATCGCGGTCACCGGCACAAACGGCAAGACCACGACCACGGAAATGCTCGCGCAGATGTTGAATGATTGCGGGCAGGAAACAATTGCCTGCGGTAACATCGGCAAACCGCTTTCCGAAGTCGCGCGCGAGAAAACGAAATACGACGTGCTCACCGTTGAAGTGAGTTCGTTTCAATTAGAAACGATCCAGACCTTTCATCCGTCGATCGCGCTCTGGCTGAATTTCGCGCCGGACCATCTCGATCGCTACCGCTCCGTGGCCGAATATCGCGCCGCCAAGCTGCGACTCTTTGAAAACCAGACAGCTGATGACGTCGCGATCGTGAACGCGGTTGAAAGTTTGCCCGAGCTTCGTGCGCGTAAAGTCACCTTCAGCGCTTATACCAATCGGGCCGACTTTCGTTTGGCTGAAGGCGCCATCGTTTTTGAAAACAAACCGGTCTTGCGATTGAATCAGACAAAGCTGCGCGGCTCGCACAACATCGAGAATCTGATGGCGACTCTCGCCGCCGGCCACGCCCGCGGATTGGCATTTGAGAAAATGGTCCCGCCCCTTTGCGCCTACGAGCCGAAGCCGCACCGCTGCGAGTTCGTTCGGCAAATCGGCGGCGTGGATTACATCAACGATTCCAAGGCGACAAATCTCGACGCGGTCGAGAAAGCTTTGCTCACGCAAAGCAAACCGGTCGTTCTCATCGCCGGCGGAAAAGACAAAGGCTTCACCTTTGAGCCGCTTCGCAAATTGGTGAAAGAGAAAGTTCGATCGACAATTCTGATTGGCGAAATGGCGGAGCGGATTGCGCATGATTGGGACGGCGCAGTCAAAACGGAGCTCGCTACCTCGCTGGCCGACGCCGTTGAGCGCGCTTACGCCACCGCCAAATCCGGCGAAGTCGTCCTTTTTTCGCCGGGCACGTCTTCCTTCGACATGTTCAAGAGTTACGCGGATCGCGGCGATCAGTTCCGCGCCCTCGTCCAAGCCCTCCCTCAATGAAAAGGAAGTTCAAAATGCCAAAGCTGCTCAAATTCAGAAGAAAAAAACTCCGCGCCACAGCCGTGCGCCGGCCGCTTCGCATTGGTGCGACTGCGGCGGATTACGGTGACGTCGCCGAACCGAGCATGAAGCTATCCCGGGCGTTACTGATCGTGCTGCTGCTGCACGTCGTCGCAGTGGCCGGGATCATTGCGTTCAACGCGATCAAGACGCGGCAGGCGTCGCTGCCTTCTCCGCCAACGCCAACCACTATCGGAATCGCTTCGGCCGATACAAAACTGCAGGCGTCGGCTCTCAATTCACCGACCGCGCAGAAAGCGATTGCGAAGGCACAGCCAAAGGTTAGCGACTCCGGAAAAGTTTATGTTGTCGCGAAAGGCGATAATCCGGTGACGATCGCGAAGAAGTTCAAAGTCCCTTACGACGACTTACTTGCGCTCAATCGCATCGACGACCCGCGCAAATTGAAGATCGGACAAAAGCTTTTGATTCCCGGGAAAACATCGAAAAAGAACCAGTAATGTCATGTATCGGAGAAGCGCTTACTTCCTGTTCGTTGCGGTGCTTGGGCTGCTCGTCATCGGCATCGTGATGCTTTTCAGCACCAGCGCTTTTGCCAAGGATAGCCATGGCGACCCCTACTTTTTTCTCAAGCACCAATCGCTCTGGTTTGGAGTGGGCCTCGCTGTTTGCATCGCGGCGGCGCTGATCGATTACCATTTCTGGCAGCGCACGTGGTGGATTTGGCTCGGCGTCGCAACGATCACGCTCGTATTTTGTTTCATTCCGCACATCGGAATGCGGATCAACGGCTCGCGTCGCTGGATTGGATTCGGGCCGATTGGTTTTCAACCATCTGAGATCGCGAAACTCGCCGCGGTATTTTTTCTCGCCTGGTGGTTCGCGCGTTATGAGAAGGCAGCCAGTCATCCGCTGTTCGGCTTTGCTATTCCGTTGGCGATCATCACTGCTCTGCTCGCGTTGATTCTCTTTGAAGTTGATCTCGGAACGACCGCGTTGATCGGGGCGACTGCATTCACGGTGATGTTCGTCGCTGGAACGAATCCAATTCTTCTCGGTCTGCTCGCAGTGATCGGGAGCAGCGTGATCTTTGTCGCCGCGACGCACTCGCGTATGGAGCGCTTGGTCGCATTCACCGATCTCCAGCGCTACAAAGAAGACGCCGGACTCCAGCAAATGCAGGCGTTGATTGCGTGGGGCAGCGGCGGCATGGAAGGACTCGGGCTCGGCAACGGTCGCCAAAAAATGCTCTACCTGCCCTACGCGCACACCGATTTCATTTTCCCGATGATCGGCGAGGAGCTTGGATTGCGAATCAGTCTGCTCGTTGTTTTCCTTTTCGTGGTCGTAATTGTTTGCGGAATCGTCATCGCGCTCCACGCCAAAGACCGGTTCGGTTTGCTGGCTGCGTCCGGTGTCGTCTCATTGCTCGCGCTCCAGGCCGCCGTAAACATTGGAGTCACCACCTCGCTTTTGCCGAACAAAGGTCTGCCGCTGCCGTTCATCAGCTACGGCGGCTCGAACTTGGTCGCCTGCCTCTTCGGTGTCGGACTGTTACTTAACATTTATCGCCAGGCCGTTTTGGAACCGGCCAGTAAAAAACGCACTTCACTCCAGGTGCGAATGACGCCGCGAATTTAAAGCACAAGATCGACAATCACGGAATGAACGCGGTCATCGCATGTGGAGGCACGGGTGGACATCTCTTTCCCGGAATTGCGGTCGCTGAAGTACTGCGCGAGCGCGGGCACGAAGTGCTTCTGTTTGTTTCCGAAAAAGAGATCGACAGCCTCGCGCTCTCCACCCGCTCCCAATTTCGGTTCGAAAAATTGCCAACCGTCGGATTTCCGTCCGTTTATTCGCCGGCCATCTTTGGTTTCATTCGCCGGTTCACCGAAAGTCTTTCCCGCTGCCGATCGATTTATCAGAAGTTCAAACCCCAGGTCATTCTGGGCATGGGTGGATTCACTTCGACGGCGCCGATTTTGGCCGGCCGCATGCGCGGCATTTCCACGCTCATTCATGAATCGAATGCGGTCCCGGGAAAAGCGAATCGGCTCGCGGCGAAAATGGTTCGCGCGGTTTTACTCGGCTTCAAAGAATGCGCCGCCTTCTTTCCTAAGGTGCGAACGGAGCTGACCGGCACGCCGATTCGCACAGAGCTCAAACGCTTGGATCGACGATCGGCACGGCAAAAACTCGGATTGCAAACGGATGTCACGACGATGCTGGTGATGGGTGGAAGTCAGGGCGCGAGCGGAATTAATCAAGCGATCATCAAATCGTTGCCATTCCTGCGCCACGCTGGATTGCAAGTGATTCATCTTTCCGGAGCGCGCAATGAACGGCTGGTGGCGGACAATTATCGACGCGAACGAATCTCCGCTTACGTCGCTGCGTTTCATCATCATATGGAAGAAGTTTACAGCGCCGCCGATTTCGCGGTCGCACGCGCGGGCGCCGCCAGTCTGGCCGAAATCGCGTCCTTCGAGTTGCCCAGCATTCTGATTCCGTTTCCCTACGCCGCGGACGATCACCAGACTCGCAACGCCGAAATCTTCGCGCGCGCGGGCGCAGCATTTGTTTTGAAGGAATCGGATTTAACTCCCGAACTAATTACTCAGAAGGTCAAAGAGCTGATCGATCGGCCGGAGCGGCTTCGACGCATGTCCGAAAACTCTGCGCGGCTCGCGCCGCGAGACGCCGCTGATCGCGTTGCTGCAACAATGGAGAAGTACACGCAGTCATGACGAAGGATCTCGACCTTGCAAAATTCCTGACGCAGGAACGGCACGTCGTTCATCTCATCGGTGTTGCCGGCAGCGGCATGAGTGGAATTGCCGGCCTTCTTCTACAACTCGGGCACGAAGTCAGCGGCTCGGACAAATTAGATTCGCTGGAAACCGATCGGCTGCAGCGGCTCGGGTTAAAGTTTTATCAGCAACATCGCGCTGCTGACGCACGCGACGCCGAGCTCGTCATTTATTCTTCGGCTATCAAAAAGGACAATCCGATCCTGAAGAGCGTCCAAGAAAGCGGAAGGAGAACTGTGCGTCGCGCTGAAGCGCTAGCCGCGATCATATCGGCAAAACGCGGAATCCTCGTCGCCGGAATGCACGGTAAAACCACGACGTCGGCGATGACCGCGCACGTTTTGCGCGAAGGCGGGTTGCATCCGTCGCATTACGTCGGCGCCGAGATCCCGATTCTCGGGACGAACGCGCACTGGGACGCGCGCGGCGAATTTTTCGTGGCCGAAGGCGATGAAAGCGATGGCACAATCGCCTTGTTTCATCCCGAGCACGCCCTCGTCCTAAATATAGAGGAGGAACATCTCGACTTTTACACCGATCTCGCCGCGATCGAGAAAGTCTTTGTCCAGCTGATCGGACAAACGACCGGCCAAATCTTTTATTGTGCCGATGACTCGAACGCAGCGCGCATATGTCGATCTCGCGATCGTGCAATTTCCTACGGCTTGACCGATAACGCTGACTATCGCGGGACCGATATCGAACTGCGCGATTTCACGTCAGTCTTTTGCGTTTATCGGCGCGGAGAAAAACTTGGCGAAGCGGTGTTGAATGTTCCGGGCGAGCACAACGTTCGCAACGCACTCGGTGTCATCGCACTTGCAAGTGAGCTCAGCGTTCCGTTTGAAAAAATCGCGAAGTCGCTGATGAAGTTCCAACACGCGCGGCGGCGCTTTGAAATTAAGTACGACAGTCCGCGTTTTCTGTTGGTCGATGATTACGGACATCATCCGACTGAAGTCAAAGCGACGTTGAAAACGGCGAAGTCCATTGAACGCAAACGCGTGTTAACGATGTTTCAACCGCATCGCTACTCGCGAACTAAAGCTCTGCGTAAGGAATTCGGGCGCGCGTTCGATCAAGCAGATCGCGTCGTCATCACTGATGTTTACGGATCAAATGAATCCCCAATGCCGGGTATCACCGGTCAAATCATCGCGGACGAAATCTCGGCGCACGGTCATCGTGGTGTCAGTTACCAACCGCATTTGGAATCGGTGCACCGCGATGTCGGGAACATGCTCGAATCCGGCGATCTCGTTCTGAGCCTCGGCGCGGGCAACATTCACGAGCAATTGTCGACCCTGGCCGCCGACCTCGTCATTGCTGAGAAATTAAAAGAGATCGTGGGCGAGGATGGCGACGTCCGACTTTACGAGCCGCTTTCGAAACACACCACGTTGCGCGTCGGCGGTCCGGCGCAATTTTGGGTCGAGCCGCGCAACGAAGCGGCATTGAGCGAACTGATCCGGTTTTGCCGGCGCGAGAATCTTCCGCTCTTCGTCATCGGACGCGGCTCGAACTTGCTCGTGCGCGACGGCGGAATTCGCGGCGTGGTTGTTCATCCTTCCGGCGGCGACTTCGATAAGATCGACATCTACAGAAATGAAATCACCGCCGGCGTTGGGGCGAAACTAAAAGAGATCGCCTATGCTGCACGCGGCGCGGATTTAGGCGGCTTGGAATGGATGGAAGGAATTCCCGGCGCGGTCGGTGGCGCGCTGCGCATGAACGCGGGTGCGATGGGCGCTCAAACTTTCGAAAACGTCGTCCGCGTTCGGTATTTGGACTCAGAGGGAAACGGGCACGATAAAGATCGATCTGAACTGGAAGTGCATTACCGGCATTTCCCTTTGCTCGAACAAAACTTCGCCGTTTCGGCCACGTTCCGCGGCACGCCGGCCGCACGCGAACAGATCGAGTCGCGTCTCCATGAGTCTCAAGAAAAACGGCGTACCACTCAGCCGATCGCAAAAAGCGCTGGCTGCATTTTCAAAAACCCGGAGAAGTGCCCGGCCGGAAAACTGGTCGATGAACTGGGTCTAAAAAATTCGGCGGTCGGAAAAGCGCGCGTTTCAGAGGTTCACGGCAATTTCATCGTGAACGATGGCGGCGCGACCGCGACGGATATGCTCGAGCTGATCGAGCGAATCAAACAAACCGCGCGGACCAAGCGCGGAATCGAATTGGAAACAGAAGTGCAAATTGTGGGAGAACCGGTTTGATGAAATCGAATGCTTTGCCAAAGAAGATTGCGGTGTTGATGGGCGGCCCTGGATCGGAGCGCGATGTTTCGCTGGCGACCGGCCGCGGAGTTTCGAAAGCGCTCCATTCGTTAGGCGTGGTTGTCATCGATGTCGATGTTCGTGACGAGAATTTTCCGTTACCGAAAGATGTCGACCTTGCCTTCATTACCATTCACGGAACGTTCGGCGAAGACGGGCAGTTGCAGAAAATCTTAGAAGACCGCGGCATTCCCTACACTGGTGACGGAGTCGAAGAAAGCCGGACCGCGTTCGACAAAATTTTGTCGAAAGAAAAATTTCAGAGGCACAGCGTGGTCACGCCCGAGTGGGAAGTGATTGAAGTTGGTCAGCGCCCAAAAATTCCGGTGCCGCTGGTGGTGAAGCCGTCGCGTCAGGGCTCCACCGTTGGCGTCGTAATCGTAAAAAATCAGAGCGAGCTCGAGCCGGCGATGAAAGAAGCGGGCAAGTACGATCGCAAATTGTTAGTGGAAAAATTTGTATCTGGCCGCGAATTGACGATAGGTATTCTCGGTGATCAAGCCCTGCCGATTCTTGAAATAATTCCGAAGGGCGGTTTTTACGACTTCAACAACAAGTACCCGTTCCTGAATCCGCAGTCTGGTGGCGCTGCCGAGCACGTTTGTCCGGCCGAGATCGATGCCGGTAAAACAAAAAGAATCCAGGAGCTGGCACTGCAGGCATTTCGCGCTCTGGGCCTGGTCGTTTACGGACGCGTCGATATAATTCTGTCTGAGACGGGCGATCCGTTCGTGCTCGAAGTGAACACGATTCCGGGAATGACCGAGGCGAGTCTGCTTCCGGAAGCGGCGGCTGCGGCCGGAATCAACTATATCAATCTTTGCCTGCGTATTATCGAGTTGTCGCGCGCGAGAAGGGAGCGCGCTCAAGGATGAGGCGACAGCAGCGGACCCGCGCGCGCAATCAGCGTCTCTCCAGCTTCCGCCAACGGCGGCAGCAACATTTGCTCGATGTCAAAGTGCGCTCGCGAAAAGCGGTCCAGTATCGCAATCGCAAATTCCTCGTCCTGTTCTCAAAAATCGCGCTCGTGATTGCGTTGATCGCCGCGATTTATGTCGGCGCTCGCGTCGCAGCGAAACGGTTCTTCATCGACAATCCGGACTACAAGCTCAGCGCGATTGAAGTGCAGACCGACGGAACTTTACAGCGCGACCAGGTTTTGAGCGTGGCCGATTTGCATGAAAGCGAAAATATTTTCCGGGTGAACCTGGCGCGCGTGCAGGCGCAATTGCAGGAATTGCCGCAGGTCGATGAAGTTGAGATTACCCGAAAGCTTCCGTCCGAAATCGACATCCGAATCGTCGAACGCAAGCCGATCGGCTGGATCACAAGCGAGAAACAAATTGCGGATCCGTTTGCCTCCGACGCTGCTTTTCTGGTGGACGCGCGTGGCGTCTTGATGAAAGAGAAGAAATTGTTGCCGGAATATTTGGGACTGCCGTTGATCCTGGGTTGCGCGAGCGAATCGCTCGCAGCGGGAAAAACCGTGGCATCGCCCGAAGTCAAAGCGGCTCTCGAGTTGTTGCGGCTGAGCACGCGCAGCTTCATGCAGACGCGTTTCCAAATTCGCGAGATCGATGTTTCGAAAGGGTACTGCCTGGTCGTGACCGATAAAAATCACAGCCGGGTCACGTTCGGTTTCGATAATCTCGATACCCAGCTGCAACGCCTGGAGCAATTCCTGATTTATTCCGACGACGCGCATCGCGAACTCGCGACTGTCAATTTGCTCGTGCAACGAAATATTCCAGTCACGTTCGGCAAGGCGGCGGTGGAAGTAATCAACGAAACGATCAAACCGGAAGAATCGCCGCGGGTGATGAGGGCGATTCCGGTCCGCGGGGCGCCGAAACCATCGGCAACACCTTTAGCCGCGAAATCGCGCCTCAGCTCCCCGCCAACCACCGCGCCGGTGAAGCGCGTGCTCCCGTTGCAACCTTTCAACAAAAATTAAAAAACATGGCGAGCGGAGATCTGATCGTAGGTTTGGAGATTGGGACGTCGAAGGTTTGCGTAGTGGTCGGCGAAACGCGTCCAGACGGAACCCTCAAAATTCTCGGCGTCGGCCAGGCGCCATCGCGCGGTGTGCGCAAGGGCGAGATTGTCGATTTTGAAACGGCCATGAAATGCGTGCACGAAGCGGTGGTCGACGCCGAACAGAAAAGCGATGTGATGATTCGGAGCGTTTACGTCGCAGTCGCGGGCGGGCACATCCAAAGTTTCAACAATCGCGGCTGCGTCATGCTGCCGGAAGAGCGCGACGAAATCGATGAGCAGGATGTCGAAGATGTAAAAATCAACGCCCGTGAAGTCAGCATTCCGGCGCAGAATGCGTTCCTCCACTCGATCATTCAGCACTATCACGTGGACGGACAGGATGGCGTGCTCAACCCGGTCGGCATGCTGGGGGAAAAACTGGAAGCGGATTTCCACATCATCCACGGCGTTCGGACGCGCGTCCAAAACACGATTCGCTGTGTGAAAGAGTTGCCGCTCGAAGTCGAGGACGTTGTCTTTAGCGCGCTCGCGGCCGCGCAGGTCGTACTGACGCAGCATCAAAAGAATCTCGGCGCGCTGGTGGTCGATATCGGTGGCGGCACGACCGATTACATTCTGTACGTCGATGGTGCGGTGAAACAAAGCGGCGCGCTCGCAGTCGGCGGCGATCACATCACAAACGACATCTCGATGGGTTTGCGCATTCCGATGGCGCGCGCCGAAAAACTAAAAACCGAAGAAGGCAGCTGCGTTCTGGGCAATTGCCTGCCCGGCGAAACAATTCTGTTGAAAGACGATTCCGGGTTTGCCGGAAAGGAAATCGAACGCGAGACGCTTAACACCATCATTCATTTGCGTTTGCGCGAGATTTTTGAACTGCTCAAGCGCACGGTCGAGGAAGAACCGTTCATCAATTATGTCGGTGCCGGAATTTTCATTACCGGCGGATGCAGCCTGGTGAACGGGATCGATTATTTGGCTGGGGAAATCTTTGAAATGCCCGCGCACGTAACACATGCCCAAACCATGTCCGGGCTGACATCGGCCGTTGAGAACCCGCAATTTTCCACCGCGATCGGTTTGCTGAAATACGCGCAGGCCGTGCAAGTGGATCGGCCGCGGCGTGGCATTACTCGAATTTTCGGGAGGTTTTTTAGCGGAATGCGATAACAACAGAAAGATCGACATGATCCAACTCAGCAAAAATTACAGTTTGCCGGAACGGCAAGAGGAATCAATTCCAATCAAGGTCGTCGGAGTCGGCAGCGCCGGATCGAATGCGCTCGATCGCGTGTTGCTCGACGGCATGGACAAAGACGATCTCATCGCGGTCAACACCGATGTGCAGTCGCTGGCCAGCTCTGTCGCCGCGCGCAAAGTCCAGCTCGGTCGCTCAAGTACCCACGGGCTCGGCACCGGCGGGGATCCCGAACTCGGTTATCAAGCCGCGATTGAATCGGCAGACGAAATTCGCCAAGCAATCGCCGACGCGCGGATGATTTTCATTTGTGCCGGTCTCGGCGGCGGCACCGGCTCAGGTGCCGCGCCGATCGTCGCGCAACTGGCTCGCGAAGCCGGTTCTCTCGTCATCGCATTTGCCACGCTGCCGTTCTCATTCGAGGGCAAACGCCGAGCAGCACAGGCGCAAGACGCGCTTTCGCGCCTGAACGACATTGCGAACGCGGTGATCTGCTTCGAGAACGATCGGATGGGCGACATGGTCGCGCCCAAAGCCGGAATTCATCAGGCTTTCGGCGTCGCTGATATGACGATCAGTCAAAGCGTCCGCTCGATTGTGAATTTAATCCAACGGCCGGGCCTTATTCGCATCGGGTTCGATGATTTATTCGCGGCTTTGCGTAGCCAAAACGGCCGTTGCCTGTTCGGTTTTGGTGAATCCGATACCGATAATCGCGCGCACGATGCGCTCACTCAGGCGCTGAAAAATCCATTGATGGACAAAGGCAGAATGCTCTCCGAATCGGCGCATGTTCTCGTCCAGGTCGCCGGCGGACCAGGCATGACCTTGTCCGAAGTTGAAATTCTGATGCGCGAGCTCGGTCGCCATGTTCGCGATCACACTCAAATTGTTTTCGGGACGGCTGTTGACGGGAAAATGGGTAATCGCCTCAGCGTCACGATCATCAGCTCGCTCGCTTCGGAAGATTCGATCGCCACGCAAGCTGCGCGTCCAGCGCCGGAACCGTTTCTCGCGCCGCCGCCCGCGATTTTGGAACAAGTTGAAGAACCACCGCCGAACATCGACACCGTGCCTGAACCCGAAGTCGTTGTGCCTGCGCAGCCCGCTCCCAGCGATTTGATTTCATTTGCACAACCGGCGACGGCGGAAGCGCTTCCCCCAGCGCCGGCGCCTTCAATTAAAAAGCCCGCCCCGCGTTTGATTCCACCAAAGAAAAAAGCGGTTGTAGAAAAAGAGGCGAAGCCGCCAAAGGAAAAATGCGTCCAGGCGAAGCAGGAAGTTATGCAGTTCGAGCCGGTCACGCGCGGACGTTTCGAGAAAAGCGAACCGACCATCGTCGAAGGCCAGGACTTGGACATTCCGACCTTTCTCCGGAAAAAAGTTCGCGTGAAGTGACATCGCTTCGGGCGATGTCATCCCGAACGAATTGAGGGATCTCGCAAAATCATCTCGATCACGCGAGTAGCCCGAAGTGTGATCCATCACCCACCGTGAGATCCCTCAGCGTCTTCGCGCCTCGGGATGACACGCTGGCAGGACTACTTCTTCATCAACTCCAGCACGGCGCTGGTCATACCGATGATGCCAACGCGAATGGTTGGCTCCGGCACGGGCGCGAACTTGCTCGAATGCAAGCTGGGCAATTCTTTCCCTTCCTTTTTGAATTGCACGATTTTTTCCGGATCGACGGCTCCGATGTGAAAATCTACGGCCGGAATCGAGTGATCGGGCAAACTGTATTCCGAAAAATCCTCGCCGCCCATGGTTGGATCGACAATCTCGACATTGTCGGCGCCGAGCACATTTTTCCAAACTGCGACGAGTCGCTTGGTTAAATCCGGATTGTTATAGGTCGCGGGCGTGAACTGATTGTTCAACACATTGACGATTGGCGCCCGGTCGACCGGAACTCCGCCAGCGTTCGCGATTCCTTTTGCAATCTCATCGATCGCCTTGAGCACTCGATCGCGCACGTCGGACTTATAAGTTCGCACGGTCAGCTGCATCTTCACTTCATCCGGGATGATGTTGTGTTTGGTGCCGCCATGAATTGATCCAACCGTGACCACGATCGGATCGAGCGGATTGTTTTCGCGGCTCGCGATCGTTTGCCAGGCATTGATCATTTCAGCCGCCAGCACGACCGGATCTTTGGTTTTGTGCGGATATGCGCCGTGGCCGCCGATGCCGCGAACGGTCACGTCGACTGAATCGACATTCGCATAAGTGTAGCCCGGAGTTATTCCAATGTGCCCGGTTTGCAAATCGGCTTTGTCGTGGAAACCAAGCGCGAAATCGGGTTTTCCAAATCGATTGTAAAGGCCGCTGTTGAGCAAAGCGCGCGCGCCGTTGCCAGTTTCTTCCGCCGGTTGCGCCACGAACATGATCGTTCCCGCCCATTGGTCTTTCAGACGCTGCAACGCCCGCGCCGTTCCGATGAACGCCGACATGTGCGCGTCATGTCCACACATGTGACCCACCGGCACATCCTTGCCCTCGTCATTTTTCGTCACCACGTTGCTCGCATATGGCAGCGCGGTTTCTTCGTGCACGGGCAATGCGTCCATGTCCGTCCGCACCAGCACCGTTGGTCCAGTGCCGTTCTTCATCATGCCGATCACGCCGTAGCTTTTCAGGTTCGGATTATCGTATTTGCCGAAATTTTCTGTCACTTCGCAGCCGGTCGCGCGCAATTCTTTCGCAACGAACGCCGACGTTTTCTCTTCGTGCCAGGAAAGTTCGGGATGACTGTGAAGGTCTTTATAAATCGCGAGCAACGACGGGAGCTCGCTGACCGCAGTTTTCTCAACCGTCATCTCCTGCGCCAAAGCGAAACGCGAAGCGAAGATCGACAAGATCAGGATCGACAAGGAACGAATGTTCATGGCGCATTTATAACAGCGTGCAGCATTGTAGAGCAACCGCTCCGGTTAAAACTTCGACGCCGGATTCGACCCTCACCTCAATCCTCTCCCTGGCCAGGGAGAGGAAGGCGCGAAGCGACAGGTGAGGGTTGTGTCCTGTTTTCGGTTCCCGTTTTAAAAACGGCAGGCGATGCGCCTGCCTATAATTTGTCATTCCGCAGGAACTCGCGGAATCTCTCGCGGTGGAATTTGAAAAGAACACGATGCTTTTCGGCGCTGATCCGACACCGCGGATCGTTGCGATCGAGCTGGCCGAGACCGGCACAGTCAAAGTGCACCGTCGAGAGAAAGATGGATCGACAACGACCGACGTCGAGCCGTTCCACCCGTTCGTTTGGGCGGACTCGGACGTTGTCGATCTTGGGATCGAAGCGGAAAAGCTCAAAGGCGATTTGAAATTTGGCTGGTTGATCACGGTCGACAGTTGGAAGGAACTGATCGCGCTGCGCAATGGTTTGAAAAACGCCGGACGCGATTTTTTTGCATTCACCGATCCAGTTCAGCATTATCTCGCCGCTACCGGACGCACGCTTTTCAAAGATCTTCCGTTCGAAGAATTGAAACGAATGCAGATCGAAGTCCTGTCCTTTTCTGAAGGCGCTAACGATCACATCATGAGCATCGCGCTCTCGGACAACAGCGGTTGGGAAGAACTCATTATTGTCGATCTAAAAAAGACGGAGGAATCGGAAAGAAGCGCGATCAAGCGCGTGACCAGTCTGATCAAGGAACGCGATCCCGATGTGATCGAAGGCCACAATTTGTTTCGGTTCGATCTGCCGTACCTGGTCGCGCGCGCGAAGAAATTGAAAACCAAACTCGATTGGGGACGCAGCGGCGGATTTTTGCGCTCGCGACCATCCCGGCTGCAAATTGCCGAGAAGACGATCGATTATCCCAAGTTCACAATCGATGGCCGCCATTTCGTGGATACTTTCTTGCTCGCGCAATTTTATGACGTCGGAATGCGCTCGCTGACTGGTTTTGAGCGGACCGACGTCGCGCGACATTTTGGATTGTGCGACGAGGAAATCTCCGCGCTTACCGGAAAGGAATTAGAACGCGCTTACACCGACAACAACGAGAAATTCCGCCGACGCGCGCTCTGCGGCGTTCGGGAAACGCGAGCGGTCTCGGAGTTACTCAGTCCAAGCTACTTCATTCAGGCGCA
This sequence comes from Verrucomicrobiota bacterium, assembly GCA_003219215.1. Lineage (GTDB taxonomy): Bacteria > Verrucomicrobiota > Verrucomicrobiia > Chthoniobacterales > UBA10450 > AV40. The sequence continues at coordinate 36,178 of QHPY01000172.1, forward strand.
GATCTTTCCCTACAATTATCAGGACGTGATCGTGCGCGGGAACGCGACGCGGATCAACGGTTTGTTTCTCCGCGAATACTTCCGACAGAGACACGGCATTCCCGAGTTGCCGCTGCCGCAAACGTTCGAAGGCGGTTACACCGACATCTTTTTCACCGGCGTCGCGCGCAACGTCTGGCATTGCGACGTCGCCTCGCTTTATCCGTCGATCATGCTCCAGTTTGATTGCTTTCCGCAGAGCGATCGGCTCGAAATCTTCCGACATTTGTTGACCGACCTGCGCACGTTCCGATTGGAAACCAAAGCGGCGATGCGCGCTGAAAAGGAGCCGGCGCGCCAGCATCATCTCCAGGCGCTGCAGAACACCTTTAAGATTCTGATTAACAGCTTCTACGGCTATCTCGGATTTGGGCAGGGGCATTTCGCCGACTTCGACGCTGCCGCGCGCGTCACGCAGATCGGGCGTGATCTCTTGAAGAAGATGATCGATTGGCTGAACGCGCACGGCGCAAAGGTCATTGAAGTCGACACCGACGGAATTTATTTCGTGCCGCCGAACAAGATCGACATCGGCGATTTACAAAAGGGTTTGGCGAAAGAATTGCCGCCCGGAATTGAAGTCGAATTTGATGAGCAGTTCGCGGCGATGTTCAGCTACAAGGCGAAGAATTACGCGCTTCTGACAAAAGATGGCGACGTGATCATCAAAGGCGGGGCATTGAAGTCGCGCGGGCTCGAAAAGTTCCAGCGCGTGTTTCTGGAAGAGATGATC
>QHPY01000124.1 GCA_003219215.1 Verrucomicrobiota bacterium
GAGCATGTGGCGAAAGTAAAAGACGTGCTCAAGGTCGGGCAGCAAGTCGAAGCGCGCGTGATCAAAGTCGACAAAGTCGAACGCCGCATCGGGTTGTCAATCAAAGCGGCCAACTACTCCGAAGAGCAATTGAGAAAGGAAGCCGAAACGTTCGACACGCTCCGTCCCGGCGAGGACATGGTCGGATTGGAGAAAGCGTTCGCCGCCGCCGAGCAGGAGGAATATCGCCCCGGCGAAGCCAAGAAGGCGGACAAAGAATCAAAGTCGGCCAAAGAGCCGAAGGAATCCAAGCGCGAGTCGAAGAAAGAGTCCAAGAAGAAGTAATTTAGTTGGACCGTTGCGGGCGGTTATGTCACGCAGCTTCAGTCGACATCAGATTCGATTGTTAATCAGCGCAGTTTTATTGTCGATCCTCGCCGCTTGCGGTGGTCCTTCCCGCGAGATCGTCGGTAAATGGCGAACGTCGTCCGATCCGAACTCAGTCGTTTGGGAATTTGCTGACAACGGGCTCGTCCTGATCGGCAGCACTCGAGGCAGATATAGATTTGGGGACAGCGATCGAGTGAAAATTGAGACGCCGTTCGGGACCTCGGTTTATCAAGTCGCAGTTTCGCGTGACCACATGACATTCCGAGAGTCGACCGGTTCGCGACTTGAATTTAGCAGAGTGAAATAAAACGACATCACCTTCCCGCGACGCTGGGCTAAGAATTGCAGACCCGCGACACACCGATTGATTCAACGGCGCTGAGTTCATCCAAGAAAAAGCGCGAAGATCCGTCACTCACGACTGAGAAAGAAACCCACGACGATCCTAAGCGGCTGGATTATTGTGTAGCTGTGACGAACGCCTGCGCGATGGTGCCGTTGAACAGCAATCAATCGATGGTTTTGCGCAAGCAGGCCGAGGCAATGCCAGCATGAAGGCTGCGGTCGGCATGGTTTTGAAAGGCGTAATGAGCAAACGAAGCGCATCCCGATCCTCTGATCAGGAAGTGATGCGACATCTTTCGCGCTCGCAGATTTTCAAAGATTACGAAAGGGCATTCAGCGAGGCCATGGGTTTGCCGCTGAATATCCGAGGGCACGATTCGTGGTCGCCGGCGCACCATGGAAAAGAGAATGGCGATTCACTCGCGTCGATTCTGGCTCGTTTCAACAAAGCGCGCGCCGCGTGTTTGAGGGCCCAAAGCGACGCGTCTCGAGAACCGGACTCAACAACACGCACCGTTACCTGGTTCGCCGGACTCTCCGAAAGCGCAGTGCCGGTGTATGTAGGCGACCACATTCTTGGTTTTCTCGAGACCGGCGAAGTGATGCTCAAGAACCCGACCAAGAAACATTTCGCGACTATTACCCGGCAGCTCCGCGCATGGGGCTACAAGACGGATTGGAAGCAACTTGAGCGGGCTTATTTTCGGACGTGCGTCTTATCGCCGGACCGGTATCGCGCGATGCTGCGGCTCCTGAGTATTTTTGCGCAACATCTTTCGATCTTGTCGAATCAGCTGGTAGTAGGCCGCGAGAAGGAAGAGTCCGCGAACATGGCGCGAACGCGGCAATTCATCGAGAAGCATCAGGCGGAGCCGCTGTCGCTCGGGCGGGTAGCCCACGCGGCCAACATCAGTAGGCATTACTTTTGCAAGATGTTCAAGAAAGCGACTGGGATGAATTTCATCGATTACCTCTCGAGAGTTCGAGTGGAGAAATCGAAGACGCTTTTGCTCAATCCCAACTCGCGAATTAGCGAAGCTGCCTTCGCCTGCGGATTTCAATCCATGACCAACTTCAATCGCGCGTTTAAGCGAATCGTCGGTCGCTCTCCCACGCAATTTCGCGAATCGCTTCCGAAACTGCGACGCTCGGTATAGCGCTGTTCGTCCGGTGAGAAAGGCCGAGCAGTTCGGCGAGGCGTGACTCATACGAGTCGCAGGTGGGGCAATTGCCGTTCGGCTCGACCCAGTCGGGATGCTGGACGCGCAAGGCGTGGTGGATCTGTTGCTGGAGTTGGGTGTAAGAGTTGATTTTATCAAACATGGGAATGACTCGGTGAAGGCTCAAGTGTGCCGCGGGACGGCAACAGGCGACTAGGTTAGCCGCCCTTAGACTGGTGGGGCGAACGCACGGAACATTCCGCACGTCCGCCGTCAGTGTTAGCGCATTACGCCACTTTAACTTCGATGGCTTTTGATTTTGGTCTTGCCGTTGTCGGGAGGTGCACTTTCAGCACTCCGTCGCGGAACTCCGCCGTCACTTTCATGCTATCGGCGTCGTCAGGCAGCGTGAAGCTGCGTCGGAAATTACCAAAGGAACGCTCGACGCGATGGAATTTTCTTTTCTGATCTTCCTTCTCGCTTTTGCGTTCTCCGGAAACGCAGAGGACGCCGTCTTCAACTGTTACTCTCACGTCATCCTTCTTCATTTCAGGCAGGTCAGCTTTAAGGAGATACCCGCGATCATCTTCACTGATATCAACCTCCGGCGACCAATCTGCGACTGTCAGGCTGTGGGTCTCGCCACCGCCTATTCTGTTCGGAAATCCGCCCAAGAAACGGTTGAAGCGATTTTGCGATTCTTCCATATCTCTAAGCTGATTCCATGTTATTAATGTATTCATTTTTTTGCCTTTCTGGATTGAATTGAAGCCATCTTAGGGCACTGCGCTCACCGCTTATTGTCAGAGTCGACCCTAATCTTGCGTACGTTGAGGAAGCGCGTGATCCGTGGCTGAATGACAGAGATCAGCAGTCAGATGTCAGAGATCGGAGGATCGACATCAAGGAAAACAAAACGCCTGGCGGCGAGCATTGTCTCAATCCGCCAGGCGCTGAATTGCTAGCTTGGCCTAAAAATTGGCCAAGCAAGTCGCGGGACTTAGTGCTTGTCCGGAGTGAGGATCACTTTATCGACTACCAGGTCGTTGCCCTGTTTGACGAAGTGAACGCGAACCTTCGAATCTTTTCTAATTTTCGAGGCTTCAATCACCTTTCCGTGTGCATTCACGTATTCGACATTCTTGTTGAACGTGTAGTGCATCGGTTCGGTTGCTTCGGTTTTCAGGATCAGGGAATCGCCCGGAGTAAACTCCGTGACGGTGCCAAAACTCTCAGTTGTCGTCGTGGTGGTCTGGGTCATTCCATTGGGTTGTGTCGCAACCTTCGTGGAGGACGTGGATGTTTGCGCGAAAGCCACTGAACCCATAAGGGCTGTGGCAAACGCGATACTAACGATTAACTTAATCATAGAAACTAACTTTCTAGTTTACTGAATTGCTGCAGTGATCGCAGCGAAAGGCCATCCGGTTCGTGTTTCCGAAGAAATTCGGCGAACCAGGTAGGTAAATGGATGCGGCAGTTGCCTAGTGTAGCCCGACAAAGCTCTCGCACAACCTCAACATTTCCGACGACTAGCGCCTCACGACACTCAGACTATTCTTCGCCGCATGAGCCGACCGAAGGACCCGTCGACCCGCCGCGTACGTGTACACCGTAGCCACCAGAGATCACCCGCTGCACTGCTTCGCCGGTTTTGGGATCAACGTGGAGCGGCTTGTCGCGGATGCTTTGCTTAACCTCGAAGCGCCGTACCGGCTTGGTGGCATCAGTGGTTTCGTAAATGTAAGTCGGCATTGTTCAACGAAAAATGATTCGGGCGACATTTGCCGCGCGAGGAATATGCAGTTCGAGCAGGGCTTTCGCAGCCTCGTCCTCGGTGAGGCAATGTCTGCGGACGACTGCAGAGATGGCATTGGCGACTTGTGCGTCGCGGACTATCTCGCGCAATTCGATGAGGTGCATCTGCTGGGATATTCTACACCAGTTCTTGATATACGGCTGCTATTTGTTTGGTCGCGTTTCGGCTGGTTTTACTCCCTCGGTTTCTGAACCTGTCTCGCAGCGGCCACTTCGTTCTTCTGATTTCTCTATTCAGCAATCACATCCGGTTTCATCCCCCTGCCTGCCCGCGATGGTGGGTAATCCGCGGTGGATTGAGAGATTCCTGGACCATTCGCCTTCGCTCAAAGCAGGCTTCCGCTCGGAATGACAACAGGCGCGTACGCAAAACGCGCCTTTCCGCTTCGCGTGAAACAAATTCGGCGAAGCAGAAAAGGCGCGAATGTTGGTTAACTCTTAATCCTCGTCGAGGATCACGCGGTCGACGAGCATGTTGTCACCCTCGGTGACGTAATGCACGCGAACTGGCACGCCCACTCTGACGCGGGTGCGCACGGTCGCTTCGTCGAGTTCCTTACCGCTTCTGGTCACATAAACGACCTTTTTGCCGAAGCGATAATGTCTCGGGCCGGCACTTTCCTTCAGCACGATAGTGCTCCCCGGAGAAAACTCCGTGATCGTGCCGGTGCCCTCAGTCGTAGTCGTTGTAGTGGTGGTTTCAGAAACCTGTGCCCACGCGAACGGAGCCGCGACTGCCAATGCCATACTGAGTATTACCTTCTTCATGTTTATTAGACGAACGCGCCGCGAGGCATATTCGGACTGGATAATGTGTTTCTCGGTAATTTGCCGAGAAAGTCGAAATGCAACTCAGCGAATATGAAGTTTCTCGACTTCATTTTTGTGACAGGCAGAAATTGGTTCTATGCAAACGAACTCGTCAGCGACACCGCCGCCGTTAATCTGGATGACCAGCTGGTCGACACCGTGCGCTACAAGGTTCAATAACTGGCACATCCGCTTGCGAATGGTCATCGTTTAGGCTTGTCGTCGGACTTGTCGGCTGTCATCCTACGCGAGGCAGCTCACTCAGAAAACCGAAAGGAGATCAATATGCTTAGTCGATTCATCGCATTTCTTTACGGATTAGTTTGTTACCTCGTCTTCCTGGTCGCATTTCTGTATGCGATCGCTTTTGTCGGCAACATCGGTCTTGTTCGAAAGACGATCGATTCGGGACCGCCGGCGCCGCTGACAAAAGCGCTCATTATCAACGCCATTTTGCTGAGTCTCTTTGCAGTGCAGCACAGCGTAATGGCGCGGCAATGGTTCAAGCGCGCCTGGAAAAAAATTGTTCCCGAACCGGTTGAGCGCAGCACCTACGTTTTACTCGCGAGTCTGATTCTGTTGCTCCTCTTTTGGAAATGGCAGCCGATGAAAGGGATTATTTGGGACGTGCACAACCCAAATGGTCGCACGGTGCTAACGGGTTTGTTCTGGATCGGCTGGGGTTTGGTCCTCGTTTCAACTTATCTGATCGACCACTTTGGTCTCTTCGGGATGAAGCAGGTTTACAACTACTTGGTCAGCAAACACGATGAGCCGCCGCCCTTTAAAACGCCGACGTTGTATAGAATGGTGCGGCATCCACTTTATCTGGGATTCATCATTGCCTTCTGGGCGACGCCAAAGATGACCACCGGGCATCTCTTCTTCGCCATCATGACCACGGCTTACATTCTCGTCGCCATTCAATTCGAAGAGCGCGATCTGATTCGCTTCTACGGCGACAGCTATCGAAAGTACCGCGAACAAGTGTCGATGTTGTTCCCGCTGCGCCTGCGAAAACGGTGACTTAAAACAACATCCGTTCTCACTCGCGTCGTCGATCAGCGCTCCCGCTAACGGTTTAGAAAACGCGCGAGCAATTTGTGAAAATGATGCGTGCCGGTCTCGCGGCGCGGCGAATAACGGCCCCGATCATAAAGACGCGAGCGGACACCGCGCTGAACGGCTTCGACTACTTCCTCATCTTCCATTTCCACGCGATGCAAATCGGAGCCAACACCGGTTGATTGTCGATCTTTATCCCAGACGTAGCTGAGGAACGAAACTTTCGTGCGATCAAGCCCGAGCGGATAAACGACGTTCACGGAAATTCCCCACGGATAAAAATTCAGCATCAGATTCGGGAACAACCAGGAATAGAACGCCGCGACGTTCTTGCCGAAATCCGGGTGATCCTTGGGCAACTCGAATGAATCCTTCTTCGATTTGCCGACGCCAATCTGAATCGACCCGTACGGATTCAGGTCGTGACGGTATTCAGCGTAATCCAAACCACTCAAACTCGTGCCGTGCACGTACGGGAGATGAAATTCTTCCAGATAATTGTCGCAATAGAGCGCCCAGTTGGCTTTCAGGAAATAATCGTGTGACGTGGAGGGATCGAAGACTGCGCGGTCAACCGGAAGAAAACTGACTCGCTTATTTAGGGGCTCGATCCATTCCGCGAACGAGAACACCGGATTAAGATTGCAAAACAGAAACGGCCCCCAGCGTTCGAGGGCGACACGCGGCAGGTTGTCCTTCTCGCTTGGAAAATTTGCGACGCCATCGAATTCAGGCATCGACACAAACGAACCATCGAGCGCGAACTTGCGACCGTGATAACGGCAGCGCATTCCTTTGACGTGCCCCTCGCCTTCTACGACGAGCGTACCGCGATGCGTGCAGACATTCGAAAGACAATGCGTTTGCATCTTCTCGTCGATCGTGAGCAACAGCGGCTCATCGAGACAACCTTCAAGCAACGTGAATGGCCGGACGTGCCCGGCCGTTTTCATTTGCGCGGATTCGCCGACGAATTGCCACGATTGGGTGAAGATCTTTTCCTTCGCACGTTCGTACCAGACAGGATCGACATAGACCTCCGCCGGCAACGTCTCCGCGTGCGCGATGTCGTCAGCGATCTGAAAGGAAGGTTTGTTGTCCACAGATTTGGGACATTTTCGCAGAAAAAAGATCGATCAGGAAAGCAGGAAATCCTTAAGTCAGTAAACCGCTAAATACTTTTAAAAACGTCGAGATATTTAATGCCTGAACCGGTATTGAAAATCACCACCTGCTCGCCGCTGTCGATCTTTTCAGAGGCGCGCAGTTTTTTCAGCGCGGCGAAACAAGCTGCCCCTTCCGGCGCGACGAAAAGACCTTCCGCCGATCCAACTTCGCGAACGGTCCGAATCATTTCCTCATCCTCAACGGCAATCGCTCCGCCGTTCGATTCGCGAAGAATCTTCAGCATGAGAAAATCGCCGATCGCTTTCGGAACGCGCAAACCAGATGCGACCGTGTGCGCGTTTGCAAATTCGCCTGCGAATTTTTCTCCAGCTTCAAACGCGCGCACGATCGGCGCGCAACCGCTTGCTTGAACGGAAAACATCCGCGGGCGCTTCTGATCGATCCAACCGAGCTTTTCCATTTCGTCGAACGCCTTCCACATCCCGATGAGTCCGGTGCCGCCACCGGTCGGATAAAGAATTACACCTGGCAGTTTCCAATTCAGTTGCTCGGCCATTTCGTAACCGAGCGTCTTCTTGCCTTCCACCCGATACGGTTCTTTGAGCGTCGACATGTCGAACCAACCTTCTTTCTCTTTGCGGCGTGAGATTTCCGCGCCGCAATCGGTAATCAGCCCATCGATCAGCGTGACGTGAGCGCCGAGCTCGCGACATTCAATAATGTTTGCGCGCGGTGTGTCGCGCGGCATGAAGATGTGGGCTTCGAGTCCGGCGCGCGCGGCGTAAGCGGCCAGCGCGCCACCGGCATTTCCAGCACTCGGAACGGCGAGTTTCTCCGCGCCGAGATATTTCGCCATTGAAACGGACACGCTCATTCCGCGCGCTTTGAAACTTTGGGTCGGATTGAGCGATTCGTCTTTGATCCAAAGATCGACATCTAAACCGGCGGCAAATTTCTTCGCCGGCAACAAGGGTGTTCCGCCTTCGCCTAACGAGATTGGCTCTGCATCTTTCGGCAGCGGCAACAATTCACGATAACGCCAAAGCGATTCCTCACGTGCTCGCAACGTCTCGCGCAAGCTTGACGGCTTCAAGCCGTCAAGCTTGCCAACGGCGCCAAGATCAATAACCGCAAACAACGGTTTGCCACAAGCGGTACAAAGATTTTGCAACCGCGACCAATCGTGCCGCAGCCCGCACGATGTGCACTCGAGATGCGTCACAAACATAAACAAAGATAGTTCTCCACAAATTTCACAGATTTACACAGATTTTTCGTTTCTTAATCTGCGACAATCTGCGAAATCTGCGGACCGGAATGAACCTTTCGCCGCCAACCCAGGCTCGCCGGCCGTGGTACCGTCCATCGCTGACAACGCAGATCATGATTGGACTTGTCGTCGGCGCATTGATCGGCTGGCTGCAGCCCGATTGGGGTAACAAAGTCTATTTTCTGCGCGACATTTTCATCAACCTGATCAAGTCGATCATCGCCCCGCTGGTTTTCTCCACCATCGTGGTCGGCATCGCCGGCGCCGGCGCATTGAAAAAGGTCGGCCGGATGGGCGTCAAAGCGCTGGTTTATTTTGAAATCGTCACGACCGCCGCGCTTTTCATCGGACTCGCGGTTGTGAATTTCACTAAGCCCGGAGCTGGCGTGACTCTCGCGGCCGGCAACATCGACATCGTCAAGACGATCGAGCAAAGCCATCCCAAAACACTGGTCGA
>QHPY01000125.1 GCA_003219215.1 Verrucomicrobiota bacterium
CTCAGTCGGTCCAGATCGAAACCGCCACTTGATAAAAGCGCGTTTGGCTATGTCGTCGAGCTCAGCGTGGCCAGTGCTGATCAGAGTTTCCACTGACTCCACAGTCCCGTCTCGTCGAAGGTGCAGCAGAAAAGTGCCTGATCCTGCGATGCGCCGCTCGCGCAGATTAATCGGATATTCAGGCTTTGGACAATACAGCGCGTAGCGGTGAAAATCTTTGTTATTGTTGATCACGAAGGGTGCACGTGTTGTTTGCGCCGTTGCTGATGTGGTGAAGGTCAGGCAAAGCGCGGCCAAGGCTTTCATTGGGCAGATCCGAACAAACGTCTTCATTTCTTCAGCATCGCGTCGCGTTTTGGTTTGAATTCATTATCCGGTTTCCATTCCGGAAATTTGTCAGCGTTGGCAACCTGGTAACCGACTTCGAATAGAAGATCGACATCCTGGACCGCGCCGGAGAGGTCCCAGTCCTGTTTTATTTCGTCGGTCACTTGATGATAATCCTTCGAATCAAACTCGTCGGAGCGGAGCGGTGCATTCTCCGGCCGGGAAAGAAGATGTTCGCCTTTGCCGATGTATAGCGACGGTACGCCGACCTTTGAAAATTCGAAATTGTCGGCGCGATAAATCGCGCCTTTTTCCGGACGACTGTTCGGGATCGCGGTGCGGCCTTGCCGTTGCGCGGCGGCGGCAAGCGCGTCGTCCATCGTTGAGAAACCGTAACTGACGTCCTCAATGTCGCGCGCTTTGCCCCATACGTTCATGCTGTCGATGTTGATGTCGGCCAAGGTTTTCCCGAGTGGATAAAGCGGATGCTCCGCGTACCATTTCGCGCCGAGAAGTCCGGCTTCCTCGGCGGTCGTGCACATCAAGAGAATCGAGCGCTTCGGAGCTGGATCGGCTTTTGGAAATGCGCTCGCCAATGCGATCACGGCCGCGTCGCCTGAAGCGTTGTCGACTGCGCCGTTGAAAATTTGGTCGCCCTGCAATTCCGGATGACGTCCGAGATGATCCCAATGCGCGCTGTAGATGATGTATTCGTCTTTCAAATTCGGGTCGGCGCCTTCGAACTTGCCGATCACGTTGTGCGATCTAAACGACCGGAGCGCTTGTTTGATGTTGATGTTCGCTTTCGCATTCAGCGCCACCGGTCGAAAATCTTTCGAGATCGCGGATTTTTTGAGCGCGTCGAAATCCTGGCCGCAGTCGGCGAGTAGTTTTTTGGCAACATCAAGCGTGATCCATGAGCGCGCCGAGACCGCGTCCATGTTTTTATTCGGATTATCGAGCTCGAAATTCTCCTTGGCCCAGCTCGACTTGACGACTTGCCACGGATAAGCGGCCGGTTCCGTCTCGTGGATGATGATCGCCGCAGCTGCGCCTTTTTGCGCCGCGATCTCGTATTTGTAAGTCCAGCGACCATAATAGGTCATCGCTTTCCCTTTGAACATTTTCTCGTCGAGCTTGGACGGATCTTTCGGATCGGGCACCGCCGGATCGTTGATCAACATCACGATCGTTTTGCCGCGGACATCGACGCCTTTGTAATCGTCCCAGCCGTACTCCGGCGCGACGACGCCATAACCGACAAAGATGAGATCGGAATTGTCGACCTTGATTTCCGGCTGCAACCGCGCGGATGACGCGACGAAATCGTCCGGGTATTTCAATTCAATCGGCGGTTTGCCGTTAACGACAAATGTCATGTGCGGATCGCTTTTAATTCCGGCGAGCGGCACTTCCTGAAAATAACTGCCGTCGGGATTTCCAGGTTTCAGGCCGACCGATTTAAACTGATCGGAAATGTATTTGATCGAGAGCTCTTCGCCCTTTGTTCCCGGCGAGCGTCCTTCGAATTCGTCGGACGAAAGAATTTTGATGTGCGCGAGCAAGGCGTCCGGTGTGATGACATCGAGCGACGGCTTCAGTTTTTCTTCCGGTTTGTCGGCGGCGAAGAGGCAGAGAGTTATTCCGAGAAGAACGACGCAGGAAAGGAGAAACGCTTTCATAGCTGAAATAGTAAGAGAGATGTCTCGACTTCGCCCGAGATGACAAGACTTTTGTAGCGGGAATTACACTGCATGCGCCAACCCCTCACTTTCATCCTCTCCCCTTGGCAAGGGAAAGGGCAGGGTGAGGGAGTCTTTTCTCCTTGTCGCGATGGATTAGCGACGACGCTATCGGCTTTTCTGAGACGGGCCGGCGGGCGCTTTCTTTTTGTCTTCGCCTTTCACGCCGATCTTTTTCAGGAACGGTTCGACCGATTGTTTCCGGCCAAGAAATTTTTCGATCGACATCGTAACGTCGCGTCCATCGCCTTGCTCGTAAATTTCGTGGCGCAATTGCCTACCGGCTTGCTTGTCGAGATAACCGTCCTTCGCTTTTTCAAAAACGGTTGCCATATCGGCGGCGATCGCGTCGGCCCAGGCGTAACCGTAATAACCAGCGTCGTAGCCATTCATGTGGCCGAAGTATGTCACGAACGTGGTGCTTGGATCGATCGGCAGAAAAACCTTCTCGAGAATTGGATTGGAAATCGTGACGCAATCCCAAGCCGCATTTTCCGGATGCGCGTCGTGCATGGCAAGATCGAGCGACGCGAACGCGAACTGGCGGCGATAAAAAACGCCAGCAGTCGCTTTCTTGGCGTCGTTCATCTTTTGGATGATGTCGCCCGGGATCTTTTTCGACGGGTCGCGATAATCGGCGGCGAAACTGTCGAGCACTTTTTTGTTCCAGATCCAGTTTTGCAGCATTTGCGACGGCGCTTCGACGAAATCACCGGGGACATGTGTTCCGGCAAAGCGGCCATGCCGCGCACGGGTTGTGATTTCGTGCAGGACGTGGCCGAATTCGTGGAACAGCGTTTCCACGTCGGAATGGGTCATGAGCGACGGCTTGTCTGCGCTCGGCGGCGGAAAATTGCAAAGCAACGCCGCAACAGGACGTTGATACTTTCCGTCCGCCAGCTGTTTGCCACTGATGATCGGAAACTCGGCGAAGTGATTAAATTTTCCTTCGCGCGGGAACATATCGAGATAAAACATGCCGAGCGGTTCGCCGGTGGCGGCGTCGGTTACCATGTAAAACTGGAGATCGTCGATCCACTTGTAAGGCGCTTCGATTTTCTCAAACTTCAAACCAAAAATGCTCTGGTAGATATTGAACATTCCTTCGAGCACTTTTTGGAGCGGGAAAAAGGCGCGGAGCGCTTCGGTGTCGACGTTGTATTGCTGTTTCTTGAGCTGGTTGGTGTAGTAGCGCCAATCCCAGACGCCGATCTTCGCCTCGGGATTGTGCGTATCCTCCGCTTTCATTTTTTGGAACGCGGCGACTTCGGCGGCGAACTTTGGCTGAATGCCCGAGATCAGATTGTCGATGTACGATTTCGCACCGTTGCCGGTCCTGGCCATTTTAATTTCGGTCTGGTAATCGTCCCAGGATTTGTAGCCGAGCCGGAGCGCGATGTTGTTGCGTAACGCAAGCATCTGGTTCAGCACGGTCTGGTTCGTGTCTTTGGCCAGACTGTCATGCGCGATGTAAAGTTTTTTGCGCGTCGCTTCGCTTTTGGCGTTGTCTTCGACCGTGTTGTACTGCCAGGTCACATTGGCGAGCACGGTGTAGGCGTCGTTGCCGGTTTTGACTCCGGGGGATAGGAGGAAACTTTCCGGGACGCCATCGAGCTCGGCTTTGGTGAAAACGAGAGGCGCTTTCGCGTTGACGATGTTGGTGTCGAAATCGGTCCCGAGCTTCGACAAATCCTTGCGTAACTGCTCCACTTCCTTGCGTTTGTCAGGCGGCAATTCCAAACCAGCGCGGCGATAATCGCGCATGGTTTCGTCAAAAAGCTTTTTGTCTTCGCCGGACAGGTTCGGCTTCGTGTCGGCAAATGCTTTCAGCGCTTTATAAACGTCTTCGCGATAATCGATGCCCACGGCCCAGTCTTGAAATTGTTTCACCGCATTCTCGGCCGCGGCGCGCATCTTCTCGTTCGCATTGCTTTCTTTAATGATAACGGCCTTATTCGCGGAGTTGCCGGCGTGATAAGTGAGATCATCGAGCGCGACGACGGTGCTCTTGAATGTGACCTTGCTTAAATCCTGCGCACCGATTTGATCGAGCGCTTTGTTCGCGATCGCGATTGCGTCTTTCATCATCGCGTCGACGGCTTCCGGTGTTTGTTCCCAATCCGGAATGGTGAGAACGGCGTTTGTTTTCGCCGCCGCGGCGCGAAAATTCTCGTTCGCATTGCTTTCTTTAATGATAACGGCCTTATTCGCGGAGTTGCCGGCGTGATAAGTGAGATCATCGAGCGCGACGACGGTGCTCTTGAATGTGACCTTGCTTAAATCCTGCGCACCGATTTGATCGAGCGCTTTGTTCGCGATCGCGATTGCGTCTTTCATCATCGCGTCGACGGCTTCCGGTGTTCGTTCCCAATCCGGAATGGTGAGAACGGCGTTTGTTTTCGCCGCCGCGGCGCGAAAATCGTCCAGCGTCTTCAAATTTTCGGAGCGAAGATCGACAATCCCGCTAGCGAGCAAAGCAACTGGCACAAGAAGCGAGGCAGTTTTCATAAATTTCGTTCAGACAGAAGCAGCCACAGATTTACACAGATTTTCACGCATAACAGACGGAATTTTGCTGAATCTGTGTTCTATCTGTGTTCATCTGTGGCGGAATGATCGAGAAATTTCTGCTCGCCTTCATTCCGGTTTTTGTCGCGATCGACCCGATTGGGTTGGTCGCGATTTTTATTGGGCTTGGAACGAGCGCGTCGAGCGAACATCGCAAACGTCAGGCGTTTCTCGGACTGTTCACCGGTTTGCTGGTTTCAATCGGATTCATTTTTCTAGGCAAAATTATTTTTAAAGCTCTCGGCATCACGGTCGCAGATTTTCAAGTGGGCGGGGGACTCATTCTGCTCGCGCTCGCTGTGCGCGAACTGGTTGGCTTCGGTCCGCATGATCGTGGCGGCAGCGACGAGTTCGGTGTGGTGCCGCTCGGAATGCCGTTGATCGCCGGGCCGGCGTTGCTCACCGCGCTTTTGATTCTGGTCGATTCGGTCGGACTTGTATTTACACTCGTCTCGCTGCTCGTGAATCTCGCGTTAGTAGCGATCGCGCTCTGCAACGCAGACCGGTTCGCGCGCTGGATGGGAACGCAGGGACTGCGCGGCATTTCGAAAATTATTGCGCTTCTGCTGGCGGCGATCGCCATCAGTCTGATCCGTCGCGGCTGGCAGATGCACTAGGGCGTGCCTCGATCGCTCAATAACTTACCAGCTGCCTGCTAAATATGCGGCTGACCGGGCATGGCGCGTTTCAGCTCGGCTTCTTTATCGCCATGCTGGTAGCGATAGTTCAACTCACCCTCGATCGCGTAGATCTCTTTTTGCTGATCGGAGAAGGCTTCGCCTCCGTGGTGAATGAATACGGGCTCTCCCCGGTGTCCCGGTAGGTTAGTTTGGGTCTGTGGAATTTGGCGATACAAATCCAGGCGTCGCTGCTGCAACTGCTTTGTAGTCCATTTCCGGTAGGGCGAATTTGCCGGCGAAAAAGCGCCTGGTCCCGTGGTTTTGGGGCCGACTGGCTGCCCGTTAGCCGATGCGCTTTGGCCGTAAGCTGAACTGAGGAGAACTGCGGCAATCACGACTGCCAATAATGTTTTCATAGTCTTTATATTAGATTCGTCTTTCCTGTAGCGAAAGTGTTCAAATATTCAACCACGGGTGAGACCTGACGTTGCGCAAGATTTCCTCGCTTTTGCAATACATTTGGCTCTATTTCGTCAAACCATCAACGGGTTGACACGCCCGGGAGCGTTGTTACTTTCCACGCCCTTATGAGATTTCCGCTCGCTTTAACGACAAAAATCGCTGCCTACATCATCGGGCATAAGCTGCGCGGAACGAAAAAGTTCGCCACCGTGTTGCAGTTGGAACCGCTGCACACGTGCAATCTGACCTGCACCGGATGTGGACGAATCCGCGAATACTCAACGTCGCTCAAGGACATGATGAGTCTGGAGGATTGTTTGGGCGCGGCCGAGGAATGCAACGCGCCGATGATTTCCATTTGCGGCGGCGAACCGCTGATTTATCCGCATATCGAGGCGCTCGTGCAGGGGTTGCTCGAGCAGAAGCGCATCATTTACATCTGCACCAACGCGATGTTCATGCGCAAGAAAATGCGCGAATGGATGGCCTCGCAATTGTCGACCCAACCAAAGTTCGTGGAGGACAAAATCGGCGAATTGATTGCGGCCGGTTTGATTACTGACAAAGACGCGGCCGAAGTGCGCAAGGGTCCAAGAGATCCAAACAAGCCCACCATTGGGCCGAGCCTGTGGATGTATTGGAATGTCCACCTCGACGGCCTTGAGCGGATTCACGATCTGATCGTCGAGCGCGAAGGCGTTTTCAAAGAATGCATTCTCGCGATCAAGATGGCAAAGGTTCTGGGCTATCAGGTCGCTACCAATACGACGATCTACAAGGAGACTGATATGAAAGAGGTCGAACAAATGTTCGATTATCTCTCCGATCTCGGCGTGGACGGCCACACTATTTCGCCCGGCTACGAGTACGACGCGGCCAAGAAGGACATGATCAAGCGGTTGAATCTGCGGCCGGAAAATTTCTTCCTCACGCGCAAAATGACGGTCGAGAAGTTCAGCAAGATCGAGGAATGGATGCAGCGTTACACCTTCTTTGGCACACCGATTTATTTCGAATTTCTCGCCGGCCATCGCGACCTGACCTGTTCGGCTTGGGCGATTCCGACCCGAAACATTCGCGGTTGGAAAGGCCCTTGTTATTTGATGACCGACGCGCACTATTCGAGCTACTCCGAATTGCTGGAGAAGGTGGAGTGGGAGAAATACGGCGTGGTTGACGGCGTGGCGCGCGACCCGCGTTGCGAGAATTGCATGGTGCACTGCGGGTATGAACCGACGGCCAGCCTCGGTTTGCAGGCGAAGCGCGGCGATACTTGGAAGACGATCAAGTTTAATTTCGGACCGAAACCGAAACCGACGGGACGTGGCAGTGAAACTGTCGCTTTCAATGGTGTAAGTTGCGGAAACGGTCACAAAACCGGTAAGAACGCCGAAGCCGAGGCCGCGCAGGCGTCGTAAGGTCGACAATCGCTCGGTCGACGATGTAAGATCGACATCCCAATGAGTTCGTCACGAAACGTCATCTCATTGCCAAGCGCAGCGCCGGAGCGGGCCGAGCCGTATTTGGCGGCAGATGCCGAAATTTCCGACGCGATTGCGCGGGCGCAGCAAAATCTGTTGCGCCAACAACGTGTGGACGGCCATTGGTGCGGCCAATTGCTGGTCGATAGCACACTCTGCTCCGACTTCGTGCTTTTCATGCACTGGCTGGGTGAGATCGACGTTTCGCTTCAGGACCGCTGCGCCCGTCACATTTTGAAACGACAGCTACACGATGGCGGCTGGAATACTTATTTCGGCGGCCCGAGCGAGATCAACGCATCGGTCAAAGGCTACTTTGCGCTGAAGCTGGCTGGTTATTCGCCCGATTTGCCGTTCATGCGCAAAGCGCGCGAGAACATTCTGCGTCTCGGCGGCATCCCGCGGATGAATACCTTCAGCAAACTCTATCTCGCGCTGCTCGGCCAATTCCCGTGGAAATATCTGCCGACGATTCCGGTGGAAATGATTTTGTTGCCGAGCTGGGTGCCGTTCCACATCTACAAAATGTCGTCCTGGAGCCGGGCGATGCTGATTCCGCTCGCCATCATCAATCATTTCAAACCGACGCGTTCATTGCCGGGCAACAGACAATTGCATGAGCTTTATCCACTTGGCACCGAACAGAGCGATCTGCGTTTGCCGCGGAGCGGACGCTTTTGGACCTGGCGTAATTTTTTCCTTCGCCTCAACGACGTTCTGAAAATTTTGCACCCGTTACGGATTCGTCCGACTCGGAAACGCGCGCTTGAGGAAGCGGAGCGTTGGATGTTGGAGCGAATCGGGCAAGGCAGCGACGGTCTTGCCGCCGTTTATCCGGCGATGCTCAACTGTCTGATCGCGCTGCGTGTTCTCGGTTATTCGAAAGAGCACCCAGCCTACAAAAAAGCAGCGCAAGATTTTGCCGGCTTGTTTGTCAATGATCCTGAAGATTTTCGGATTCAACCGTGCATGTCGCCAGTTTGGGACACGGCGATTAATTTAATCTCGCTGGCGGAGTCGGGCCTGACGGCGGAGGATCCCGCGCTGCGCCGCGCGGCGAAATGGCTGCTCGATAAGGAAGTGCGGATTCGCGGCGATTGGGCGTTCAACAATTCGCACCCGGAGGCGAGCGGCTGGGCCTTTGAATACAACAACGTTTATTATCCCGATGTTGACGACACCGCGATGGTGTTGATGGCGCTACGACTCGTTAGGCCGGAGGACAGTTGGGGATTGGAAGGGGCCTTTCGGCGCGCTCTCGGCTGGCAGCTCAGCTTCCAATGCCGCGATGGCGGCTGGGCGGCGTTTGATAAAAATGTTACCACCCCGTGGCTGGAAGATATGCCGTTCGCGGATCACAACGCGATTCTCGATCCAACTTGCAGCGATCTGACCGCCCGCACACTGGAGTTGCTCGGCTACATCGGTTTCAATCCGAAGGCGCGTTGCGTCCGGGATGCGATTCACTATTTGATCGAAACTCAGGAAGCGGAC